>NZ_PYME01000024.1:0-90162 GCF_003025515.1 Photobacterium gaetbulicola
TGGGCATGTACTCATTGAGAGATGGGTATGAGTCACTGAAAATATATTCGGAACCGCCGTATGCGACCCACGCTTGTACGGTGGTGTGAGAGGACGGAGGCCGTGAGGCCTCCTCCTACTCGATTTTTAAAAATGGAAGATTGACCAACAGTCAGGGAAAGTTGAAAGTCATTGAAGTTATGACGCCTTCAGGCTAGCTTGTACAGCACCACAGCACCACAGCACCACAGCACCACAGCACCACAGCACCACAGCACCACAGCACTATTAAATATTAATACCCATTCGGCTCATCGCCGATCTTGACGGTTAGATCGGTTGGCTGGCCGTTGCGCAGCACCTTCATGCTGACTTCGGTGCCCGGACGGAGCTCGGTGACGATATCCAGCACGTTACGGCGGTCTGTCACCCGCTTGCCATCGATTCCGATCAGGATATCTTGTACCTTGAAGCCGGCTTTGGCCGCCGGCCCGTTGGGATCCATGCCCATCACGATGATCCCGTTGATTTGCTCGGCATCATAGAGCCTGGCCATAACCGGGTTGATATCACGTGCTTCAATACCGATATAACCTCGGATGACCCTGCCGTCAGCAATCAGTTTGTTCATGATTTTCTGGGTTAGCTCGTAGGGAATGGCAAAAGAAATACCGTAAGTTTCAATGTCGGTGGCCTGCTGGAAAGAGGCGGTATTGATCCCGACCAGCTCGCCGCGGGTATTGACCAAGGCGCCTCCGGAGTTCCCTTCGTTGATGGCGGCATCGGTTTGCAGGAAGTCCTGACGGCCATAGAAACTCATTCCCGAGCGTCCGGTCGCAGAGATGATGCCATAGGTCGTGGTTTGGCCGAGGTTGTAAGGGTTGCCGATGGCCAGTACGACGTCGCCGACTGCCGGGCGGTAGTCGGTACTGGTCGGGATCACCGGCAGGTTCTCGGCTTGGATTTTCAGCACCGCCAAGTCGGTACGCTGATCCTTACCGATCAACTGGGCGGTGAGGATGCGACCGTCTTGCAGGGCGACAATGACTTGATCGGCCTGGGCAACGACATGGTAATTGGTAACAATGTAGCCTTTGTCGCTCATGATCACACCCGAGCCTAGGCCCTGGGTGCTGAGCTGTAAGCGGTCGTCGGCATTGTAGCGGCGGTTGTAGATATTCACCACGGCAGGAGAGGCCCGGCGGACTGCGTAATTAAAAGAGACTTGCGGCTGGTTGAGCTCTATCGGGGCCAATACCTGGGGCGTATTGAGCATTTGGGTCCGGAGATCAGGGAAGATCAGCAGCAGGGCAATGGCCGTAACGACACCAAGCAAGATGGATCTAGCCAAAAAAGCCAGCATGTGCGCTCCCTTGAATGAATAAACTACTGATAACAGTCGAAGAGGGTATCATTACCTTAGACAAGATACCAAGTATTGGCGGGCTATTTTAACCAATAATGAACAGCAAGCGCAGCCTAAACCAAGCCGTTTATACATCGGGGAAAAGGGGCTTGGCAGTCGGCGGCGGCCGACTGCCGATGGGGCTAACTAGCGGATGATGAGGTAGAGGATACTGTTGTCTCGTTTCACTTCGAAAGCCAGCACACTTGGTTTCTTATCCAGGGCTTTTCTCAGTTCACCCAGGTTGCGGATTGGCTGACGGTTGACGCCGAGAATGATGTCGCCTTCACGCAAGCCGTAACGGGCTGCTTCGGAGTTTTCCTGCAGGCTGGTGACTTTGACCCCTTTGCTACCGTCACTGGAGGTGGTGTTGGCAAATTCTGCGCCGGCCAGGCCTTCGTGCAAGCTGTCCGCTTTCACTTTGTTGACCGAGGCTTCCTTAAGCTTGGCGGTCACATCAATGGCCTTGCCGTCGCGGACAATACCCAGTGACACCTGCTTGCCGGCACCCAGGGTGGCAATCTTCGCCCGCAGCTCGCCAAAGGTGCGGATCTGCTTGCCATTGACTGACACGATAATGTCACCGGCTTTCAAGCCGGCTTTTTCCGCAGCGGAGTCCGGCATTACCTGGTTGATAAAGGCACCGTGGTTGGTCTCATAACCGAAGGCTTCCGCCAGTTCGGATGTCAGCTCGCCGCCTTGTACGCCAAGCACGCCACGTTTGACCTCGCCAAATTCGAGGATTTGCTCGGTCAGGTTTTTCACCATGTTGACCGGAATGGCAAAGCCGATGCCGACGTTGCCGCCGTTAGGACCGAGAATGGCGGTGTTGATCCCGACCAACTCGCCGTTGAGATTGACCAGGGCGCCGCCAGAGTTACCACTGTTGATGGCGGCATCGGTCTGGATAAAGTTTTCGAAGTTCTCGATATTGAGGCCGCTGCGGCCGAGGGCCGAGATGATCCCCGAGGTAACGGTCTGGCCGAGGCCGAACGGGTTACCGATGGCGACCGCGAAATCACCGACACGCAATTTGTCGGAGTCGGCCAGCTTAATTTCGGTCAGGTTGGCTGCATCTTTGAGCTTGAGCAGGGCGATGTCAGACATCTCGTCGCTGCCGATCAGCTCGGCAGAGACCTCACGGCCATCATGCAGCTGAACCAGGATCTTGGTGGCACCGCCAATGACATGGTGGTTGGTGACGATATAGCCCTTGTCAGCATCGACAATGACCCCCGAGCCCAACCCGCGGAAAGGGCGCTCGCGGATTTGTTCTTCAGGGAAGTCAGGTCCGAAAAAGAAACGGAACGTCTCAGGTAAGCGTTGTTTGGATACTTGTTTACCTTCAACGGCAATGCTGACCACAGCTGGTGTTACCTGCTCTAGCATCGGGGCCAGGCTGGGTACTTGCTGGTTGTTGACTGACTGGGGAAGGGCGGCGGTTGCCGTCACTGGGGTAATAACTGAGCTGATGCCAATGGTCAGGGCACTTAAAACAAGTAATGTTTTTTTCATTATTACTAAACTCCGGTTTTCAAGTCCAAGCGCAGGCAACGTCCTAGTAGCTTGATATGCCTGCTTAATCTCAGACTTGAAAACGGGTGTTTAGTTCCTGAGAAATTTTAGCTCGCCTTGGATTCTTCGGCGACCGGTTTAGGCTCTTCAGAAATTTGCTCTGGTTTTTGGTCTTTCAGCAGGCCGGTTGCGCCGTTGGCGTAATCGCGTGGCTGCTCTTCCTGGGTCTCTTGCACGTCTTTCACGGCTTCCAAAGTACTGATGCGGCGTGAAAACGGGTTGTCCTGATCCGGCAGGTTCGGCATCAGTTCGGTAGATGTCTTCGCCATGTGCTCGTAAAGTTTACCGTAGTCTTTGGCGATGTTATCGAGTAGCTCTGAACTCTGGGCGAAGTGATCAACCAGCTCCTGGCGGAACTGCTCGAGTTCGTATTTAGACTTATCCAGCTCTTTCTTCAGTTCTTTTTGCTGTTTCAAGCCCTTATTGCTCAGCCTCGTGGCAAAGGCACCGACAATGGCACCGGCAATGAAAATCAGCAGCGCATAAATCCAAGCCATGAAAAACTCCTTTTGCTCTTATATAGGGACAGGGGGGATTACGGCACCATGGGCAGGCTCGCCTGCGGGGCGAAATGGTGAACGTACATCATCATACCTGTTGTATAACATCAAAATTTAATTGGTGCTGAATAGCACGTCAACTTCATCTACTTGTTTAGATACTATACATGTACATGAAGCAGCATGGTACTATCACGCACATGGAGAATGACGTTTTGGGCTTAACAAGGATGACCCCACAGCAGAAATACCAACAAGATCTGAAGCGTAGTGACTTCGTTGCCGATCCGGCCCAAGCATTGGCGGTGCGTCACCTCGACGATTTGTACCATCGGCTCCTGGCCCCTAGGCCGGTGCCCACTCGCCGCTGGGTCGATCGCCTGATGCGCCGCCCGGCCGAAGCGCCAGCCCCTGTCAAAGGGCTCTATTTCTGGGGCGGGGTCGGGCGAGGCAAGACTTACCTGGTGGATACCTTTTTCGACTGCCTCCCGACAGAGCGCAAGATGCGGGTTCATTTCCACCGTTTCATGCACCGGGTGCATCAGGAGATGAAGCTGCTGGAGCAGCAGGCCGATCCGCTTGAGGTGGTTGCCGAGCGCTTTGCCGCGGAAACTGAGATCATCTGTTTTGATGAGTTTTTTGTGTCTGATATCACCGATGCGATGATCCTCGGTACCTTGTTCGAGGCCCTGTTCCGTCGGGGGATCACCTTGGTGGCCACCTCGAATATTCCGCCGGATGAGCTGTACCGCAATGGGCTACAACGGGCCCGTTTCCTTCCGGCTATCGACCTGCTTAATACCCACTGCGAGGTGGTCAATGTTGACTCGGGAACGGATTACCGGCTGCGGACGCTTGAGCAGGCCGAAATCTACCATTTCCCTCTCGATGAGCAGGCAGAGCAGAATATGTGCCGCTACTTTGAGCAGTTGGCGGCGGGCAAGCACCGCACGGGGGGGACGGTAGAGATCAACAACCGGGCCTTGCCGTTCAGGCATGAGGGGGAAGGGGTGATCCATTTTGATTTTGCCACTTTATGCCAAACGGCCCGGAGTCAGAGCGATTATATGGAGCTGTCGCAGCTCTACCATACCGTGCTCCTTTCGGGGGTGATTCAGATGGCCGAGGACGACAGCGATGCCGCACGCCGCTTTATTGCCTTGGTGGATGAATTCTATGAGCGCAACGTCAAATTGATCCTCTCCGCCGAGGTCGACTTGGCGCAGCTATACCGGGGCAAACGGCTGGCTTTCGAGTTCAAGCGCTGTTGCTCGAGGCTTATCGAGATGCAGAGCCATGACTACCTGGCCAGTCCACATCTTCCTTAATGCCTCATCGGTGCTAAATTCGCCCAAAACAGCGCTTGATAAGCTGTTGTTTTAGGCCTTAAACCCTGCCAGAGAAAAAATCATAATTTTTTTTCAAAAAAAGGTGATTTTTTCTCCACCCTTCCCTATAATCTTGCGACCCACCGTACCTGTAACGGCAAAAGCCGGGAGTGCCAACCACTCGAAGGGGTGATGAGAGGGCTCTGTACAGAGGGAGCATTGCTGCTCCTGTAAAGTGAAACTATTTAATTTTGGGTAAGAATTAGCATGAAAACTTTCGTTGCTAAACCAGAAACTGTAAAACGTGACTGGTATGTTGTTGACGCTGAAGGTAAAACTCTTGGTCGTCTAGCAACTGAAATCGCATCTCGTCTACGTGGTAAGCACAAGCCGGAGTACACTCCGCACGTTGACACTGGTGACTACATCGTAGTTATCAACGCTGAAAAAGTTGCAGTAACTGGTGCTAAGCGCACTGACAAGATGTACCACCACCACACTGGCTACATCGGTGGTCTGAAGTCTATCAGCTTCGACAAGCTTCTTGATAAGAAACCAGAAATGATTATCGAGACTGCTGTTAAAGGCATGCTTCCTAAAGGTCCTCTAGGCCGTGCTATGTACCGTAAGCTGAAAGTTTACGCTGGTGCTGAGCACAACCACGCTGCACAGCAGCCTAAAGTTCTAGACATCTAATTGGGGAAGATGACAATGGCAGAGAATCAATACTACGGCACTGGTCGCCGCAAAAGCTCAGCTGCTCGCGTTTTCATTAAACCGGGTACTGGTAACATCGTAATCAACAAGCGCAGCATCGAAGAGTACTTCGGTCGCGAAACTGCTCGCATGGTTGTTCGTCAGCCTCTAGAGCTAGTTGAAATGACTGAGAAGCTTGACCTATACATCACTGTTAAAGGTGGTGGTATCACTGGTCAGTCTGGTGCTATCCGTCACGGTATCACTCGCGCTCTAATGGAGTACGATGAAACTCTACGTCCTGCTCTACGTGCAGCTGGCTACGTTACTCGTGACGCTCGTCGCGTTGAACGTAAGAAAGTTGGTCTACGTAAAGCACGTCGTCGTCCACAGTTCTCTAAGCGTTAATTCAACGCTCCAGATTTTTTCTGGGAATTGTGTGCAAAAGCTCAACCTTCGGGTTGGGCTTTTTTATTGCCTGTTAGGTGGCCATTGTCACATCTAAGCAACAAACCCTCTGCATCTAGCCCTGCCTCTGTGCTTTTTCTTCCCTCTTTCTGTAGCCTAAATCTGCTTTACAACAGCTGTTTGCATTACCTGGTGTAACAAAAAGAACATACCTCTCACATTTGTTGCGAAAAGGTAGCTTTATCTTGTCAAAAAGTGGGGTTTTCTTTATCATTTGGCGTGATAAGCAACAGATTTATACCACTACTTTAGCCTTCCGGGTTGGAAGGGGTAGCTGTTGTTTCTTTCCGTTGAAAGTTAGCCGTAAGCTCCAGGGACGCACAAGGACATAATAATAATCCAGAGCGGGAGCACATGGGAGAATGTTGGATGAGCAATGCGCCAGTAAGTAACGGCCGACGCCGCTTCCTGACTGCGACGACTTCGGTTGTTGGAGGCTTAGGTGCAGCCGCTGTAGCCGTGCCTTTTATCAAATCATGGAACCCGAGCGCGAAAGCAAAAGCCGCGGGTGCCCCAGTTGAAGTTGATATCAGTAAGTTGGAAGAAGGCCAGATGGTTCGCGTCGAGTGGCGTGGTAAACCTGTCTGGGTAGTCCGCCGTAGCGATGCTGTTTTAAAAGAGTTGGGTGGCCATGATGGCCAGCTTCGCGATCCGTCTTCGGCGGAACCGCAGCAGCCCGAATACGCCCAAAATCAATTTCGTTCAGTGAAACCTGAAATTTTTCTAGCCGTAGGTATCTGTACCCACCTTGGCTGTTCACCGACCTATTTACCGAATACCTTCAGTGAGCAAGTCAGCGGTATTTCAGCCGGTTTCTTCTGCCCGTGCCACGGGTCGAAGTTCGATATGGCTGGCCGGGTTTTTGCCGGGGTGCCCGCACCATTGAACTTGGTCGTGCCGCCTCATACATTCCTGGATGATAATACCATTCTGGTCGGTGTCGATGAGGAGGTGGCCTAATGGATGCGTTACTTGGATGGTTTGAAAAACGCCTGCCGGTGATGAATGCTTATCGGAAGCACTTGTCAGAATACCCGATGCCGAAGAACTTCAACTTCTGGTACCTGTTCGGATCACTGGCGATGCTGGTCTTGGTCAATCAGATCATTACCGGGATCTGGCTGACCATGAACTACGTGCCGTCCGGCGAGGGGGCCTTTGCCTCGATTGAGTACATCATGCGTGATGTCGAATACGGATGGCTGCTGCGCTATATGCACTCGACCGGTGCCTCGGCATTCTTTGTCGTGGTCTACCTGCATATGTTCCGTGGCTTGATTTACGGTTCATACCAGAAACCCCGCGAACTGCTGTGGCTGTTCGGGATGTTGATTTTCTTGGTACTGATGGCTGAAGCCTTCATGGGCTATCTGTTGCCTTGGGGCCAAATGTCATACTGGGGAGCGCAGGTGATCATCTCGCTATTCGGCGCGATCCCGGTGATCGGTGATGATCTGACGCTATGGATCCGCGGCGACTACGTGATCTCAGGGGCAACCCTGAATCGCTTCTTTGCCCTGCATGTGATTGCGTTGCCAATCGTGCTGCTGTTGCTGGTGGTACTGCATATCCTAGCGCTGCATGAAGTGGGCTCGAACAACCCGGATGGCATCGAAACCAAGCTACCGAAAGGGAGTAAGGGAGAAGACTATAAGACCCAGTTCCCGTTCCACGAGTACTACAGCAAGAAGTACGACATCATCGACTCGATTCCTTTCCATCCTTACGGGACGGTAAAAGATATGGTGGGGATTGCTGTGTTTGCCTTCCTGTTCAGCTACGTGATCTTCTTCAATCCTGAGATGGGCGGTTATTTCCTTGAGCCACCTAACTTTGAGGCGGCCAACCCGCTGAAGACCCCTGAGCACATTGCACCGGTATGGTACTTCACACCGTTCTACGCCATCTTGCGTGCGGTGCCGGACAAACTGCTGGGTGTGGTCGCGATGGGGGCCTCGATTGTGGCACTGTTCCTACTGCCTTGGCTTGACCGCTGCAAGGTGCGCTCGTACCGCTACCGCAGCAAGCTGCACTTGGCCAATATTGTCCAGTTCACCATTAGCTTCATTGCCTTGGGTATTCTGGGTGCACTGCCGGCAACACCGACGTACACCATCTTGGCGCAGATCTTCAGCTTTGCGTACTTCATGTTCTTCGTTTTGCTGTTCTTCTACAGCAAGAACGAAGCAACCAAACCACTACCAGAGAGGGTAACATTCAAATGAAGAAGTTGATTGTCATGCTATTTGCCCTGCTGCCGTCTCTGGCTATGGCGGCGGGCCCGTCGGTGCCACTGGACAAAGCCGGTAATGATCTGACCGACAAAGCCTCGCTGCAGCGCGGTGCCCAGACCTTCATGAACTACTGTTTCGGCTGTCATGCGACCCAGTACCAGCGCTACGAGCGGGTGGCGACGGATCTGGGGATCCCGGCGGCACTGATGAAGGAGCACATGATCTTCGATCCTGAAGCTAAAATCGGTGATCTGATGGTCAATGCCATCCCGACCGAATATGCGGCGGCCTCGTTTGGGGCGCCGGCACCGGATCTGACCATGGTTGCCCGTGTTCGCGGCAGTGACTGGCTCTACACCTACCTGCGCTCCTTCTATGCGGATCCTAGCCGTCCGTTTGGGGTCAACAACGTGGTGTTCCCGAGTGTGGGGATGCCCCATGTGCTGGAAGAGCTGCAAGGTGTCCCGACCAAGGTGTATGAAACCCGCTTGATTGACGGGGAAGAAGTACAGGAATACGTTGGGATCAAGTCTGACGGTACGGGTGAGCTGAATGATGACGAATATGACGAGGCGGTACGCGATCTGGTCAATTTCCTCGAATATTCGGCCGAGCCGATGAAGTTGGAACGCCAGCGTCTGGGTTACTGGGTGATGGGCTTTATCGTCGTATTCTTTGTACTAACATTACTGTTGAAGAAAGAATATTGGCGTGATGTCCACTGATCAGGTAATCTAGTGGGTTAGAATCTCGCAATGGGGGCCGGTGCCCCCGTTGCTTTTTGTGTATTTAAGTATACTGGAGGGGTTAATGGCTGTTGCTGCCAATAAACGCTCTGTGATGACTCTGTATTCTGATGCTTCTGACATCTACAGCCATCAGGTGCGTATCGTACTAGCAGAAAAAGGTGTAAGCGTTGAAATCGAGCTGGTTGACCCAAACAACCTGCCGGAAGACTTGCTAGACCTAAACCCGTACAACTCTGTGCCGACTTTGGTTGACCGTGAGCTTGCACTTTACCAAGCAAGCATCATTATGGAGTATCTGGATGAGCGTTTCCCTCATCCACCATTGATGCCTGTTTACCCTGTTGCTCGTGGTAACAGCCGTTTGATGATGTACCGTATCGAACGTAACTGGTACACATTGGCTGAAAAAGTAAATAAAGGAACTGCCGACGAAGCTGAGAAGGCACGTAAGCAGCTGCGCGAAGAGCTGTTGGCTCTTGCTCCGGTATTTGCTGAGTTCCCATACTTCATGAGTGAAGAGTTCAGCTTGGTTGACTGTTACCTGGCACCGCTACTGTGGCGTTTGCCTGAAATGGGTATCGAGCTAACTGGTGCTGGCGCCAAGGAAGTGAAAAACTACATGACCCGTGTTTTCGAGCGCGATTCATTCCTGGCCTCATTGACTGAAGCAGAGCGCGAAATGCGTTTGGCTGGCAAGTAATGATGGACATCGACAACATGACACCGCGTCGACCGTATTTGCTGCGTGCTTTCTATGATTGGCTGGTAGATAACGATCTGACCCCGCACTTGGTGGTGGATGCGACGCTGCCGGGTGTCAAGGTTCCGATGGAATTTGTCAGTGATGGTCAGATTGTTCTGAACATTGCGCCGCGCGCGGTGGGCAACTTGGAGTTGGGTAACGAAGCGATCAGCTTTAGCGCCCGCTTCAGCGGCCGACCTCACACGGTGATTGTTCCGCTTTACGCTGCGATGGCGATTTATGCGCGTGAAAATGGCGCTGGTACCATGTTCGAGCCAGAGCCGGCCTATGCGACGGATATGGCGGATATCGAAGAGCTTGATGATATCGAAGAGCAGCCACAGGATACCCTGTCTCCTGTTGAGCCGGTGACTGAAGCGGTATCGGATATTGAGCCTGACGATGAGCCACCTCGCCCGCGTGGCCGTCCAAGCCTGCGTGTCGTGAAATAATCTCACGGTCCAATAACCCAATTAAAAAACGCAGCGAAAGCTGCGTTTTTTTTGGGCTTTCTTGTCGTACCCCCTAATCCTTAGGGTATTCAAACACCTTGACCACTTTCTTGACGCCCGAAACATTGCGGGCGATGTCGGCGGCAATGTTGCCCTGCTCACGGCTGACATAGCCGAGCAGGAACACTTCCTGGCCTTCGGTGATCACCTTGATGGTGGCATTGCTCAATTTTTTGCTGCCAATAAGCTGGGCTTTGACCTTGGTGGTTAGCCAGCTGTCACTGCTGAATTCCCCAAACTGGGGCAGCGGGCGGATCTGGATTTGGTTGTAGACCGTATTGACGTTTTTTAGCTCACGGACTTGTTGCTCCAATTGGTGGCTGTATCTTTGCTCGGTCGCTTGGCCAACCAGCAACACTTTGCCTTCCACTGCAACGGCGTTGACTCGGGTATGCTGGCGGTAAGGGGGCTTATTGGCCAGACCGCCAACTTCCATTTCAATTTCCTGATCATACCATTGCTGCTTGGTCGAGCGGGTATCGGCAGGATCCAGGGCCGCGCAGGCCTGCAGGCCCAGCGTCAGTAGGAGAACAATTAGCAGACGCCAGTTCATGATTACCTTCCTTGTATCGATCTATCCTTCGTGATGGGGGAACAGAACCTTGTCGATGAGATCGCAGAGGCAGTGAACCACCAATAGCTGGCCTTCCTGGATCCGGGCGGTCCGTTGCGAGGGGATACGGATCTCGACATCCTGGATACCCAGCAGCCCGGCCATTTCACCACCATCTTTACCGGTCAGGGCAATAATGGTCATATCCCGGGTCAGTGCAGCCTCCATGGCCTTGATGATGTTCTTGCTGTTGCCGCTGGTTGACAGCACAAACAGGATGTCACCGCCCTGGCCAAGTGCCCTTACTTGTTTGGAGAAGACTTCATCGTGGTGATAGTCGTTGGCGACGGCTGTCAGGGTTGTGGTATCTGCTGTCAGAGCCAAAGCAGGCAGGCTAGGGCGCTCGGTTTCGTAACGGTTGATCAGGCAAGAAGCAAAGTGCTGAGAATTCGCCGCCGAGCCACCATTACCGCAGCAGAGGATCTTGTTGCCATTGAGCAGGCTTTGCACCATCACCTGGGCTGCCTGTGATATTGCGTCTGGCAGGGCCTCGGCGGCGGCAATCTGGGTTTGGATGCTTTCGGTGAAACTTTCTTTGATGCTCTCTAGCATGGATTAACCTTCTACTAGGGTGTTGGTAAACCATTCGATTCGCGGTGGTGTGCCTTCGAGCGATACCACATCAAACCGAAACTCAGTGTGTTCAATGGCCAAGCCATTTTTCTTAAGCCACAACAAGGCTGCACGTTTAACGCGTTGTTGTTTACGCCAGTTTACCGCTTCTGCGGCCGAACCGTAATGGTTGTTTTTGCGGAATTTGACTTCGACAAAGACCCAGCACTGGCGATGGCGCATGATCAGATCGATTTCGCCGCTACGGCACTGGAAATTGCGGGTATGGGGGAGCAGGCCATGGCGGCAGAGGTACTGCTCGGCCATGGCCTCGTAGGTTTGCCCTTGTTGGCGCTTATTGAGCCGGCTCAATACCGTTTCCGGTATAGATGGCCCAGCTGAGCTGGCGCTGGATCACACACTGGTCATCGAGGCTAAGCTGGCCGGTATTGCCCTGGGTGGTGTAGTTATCGACCACACGCATTTGTGGCAGTTCGGATACCATCTTGTAGGCGTCCATCCCGAAGGCATGAAGTCGGACATCGGTATTCCTGCTATCTGGCCACAGCTCTTCATAGCGGTTCATGAAGTTGTGGTTGGCGTCGATCAGCAATGGGATATCGCTGAACTCGATACCACGGATTTCAGAAGTATCCGCGGTACGATCCGGGTAGCTGCGCGAGCTGGCATAAAGCTTCGGCTGCGAGGCGTCCGGGTTGATAGACACTTCGATAAACGGCTTGAGCAGAGTCAGCTCGTTGACATTGGCGATCAGGTAAACCGCATCGGTATCACGGCGGCTTCGTGGCTCGGCTTCAAGCTCCATCCCCAGCACCTGCTGCATCTGTTGGATACGGCTTTGGCTCTCGGTGAGGCCAAATACCGCAGCAATTTCCTGCTGGATTTGCTTGCGCGAGCTGAACTGGCGGGTTGCCGGGGTATTACCGGTCAGTTGCTGCCATTGTTCGATGAAGGCGTTGCTAACGCGGCTGCCGAAGCTGTTCCCCGGTGCCAGCACCATCGGGTACTGGTGTCCCTTGGCAAAGAGGTGGCGGGCGGCCTGCTCCGCTTCCTGCTCCGGCGAGAGCGAGAAGTAGCACGCATTATCTTGGGTCAGCTTGCTCGGATCCGGCTCGTTGAGGGCAAGCAAGGCAATGTTGCTGCTGTTGGCGCGCTGGAACTCGGTGATTTTTTCCTTGCGCAGAGGCCCGATCACCATTTCGACGCCGCTTTGCTCCAGCTTGGCCATGATGGAAGCCATGCTTTCCGCTTCGGTGTCGAAGACTGTCAGCTCGGTTTCGGCCTCGCGGCCGGTGTCGTCGAGCATGGCATTGATAAAGCCATCGCGAACGGCCTTGCCGGATTGTTCAAAGCGGCCGGATAGCGGCAGCAGCAGGGCAACATTGTCGAGCTGGGCAATTTCCAGTGACATGATGCTGTCGAGATCGGTCGGCAGGTATTGATTGGCCGGGTGGTAAGGGTGGCTACCCAGCCACTCTTCGACCATCGACTTGAGCTTGGCCGGACGCTGTGAATAGGTGTTTTTCAGCACTGCCAGTTGGAGCCAGCCGCGCAGCACTTCTTCATCGCTGGCCAGGGTGACTGACTGGAGCTGGTTGTTGTTGTAGTTGGACAGATCTTGCCATAGGTTCTGCCAGTTTGCTGCTTTCTGGTCATTGTTCAGGTACTGATCCAATGCCGTACGCGAGCGGGCGGCGCTGAGTGGCTGGTTGGTCTGGCGGTAAAGCTCTGCGCGTAGCATATGGTAACGCAGGTACTGGCTGTCGGCCAGGGTCCACCAAGGCTGGAAGTTGAGTGAATCAAGAGCGGCTTTAGGCTGGCCTTGCTGGTAGCGCAGGGTAGCGCGCGCCAGCTGCCATTCGGCCATCTGCAGCGGATCCATGTTCATCCGGCTTAGGCGGTCAGCGAGTTGTTCGGCCTGGCTCCATTGGCCTTCCTTGATCAACGCTTTGAGGGCCAGGATGTTCCAGTTGATGCTCTGGGCACCTTCACTTGACTCGGCTTTGATCAGATAATTGGCTGCGCTATCAGTAGCGGCGGCTGTAATATCGGTGACCACGACAGGTTGGTTAGAGGTACTACAGCTTGCCAGAAGCACGGCAAGGGCTACAGGGGCTAACAGTCGTGATACACTTTTACGCTTATGGGTAAAATTGAGCATTGAATTCATTCAACTGTGACAAATTACTCTCTATATTAATTGCAGATGAGATCTTAGACAAATGAGTGAGACCAATTCATGCACGGTAGATGTCGCAACTTTGTACATCGTACCTACACCAATCGGTAATTTAGCGGACATTACGCAGCGTGCATTGGACGTATTGGCAAACGTCGATCTGATTGCCGCCGAGGATACGCGACATACCTCGCGCCTGCTGACCCATTTTTCGATCTCGACCCGCACCTTTGCGCTTCACGACCACAATGAGCAGCAAAAAGCTGACTACCTGATCGAAAAACTTCAGGCTGGTACCAGTATCGCACTAGTGTCCGATGCCGGTACGCCGCTGATCAGTGATCCAGGATACCATCTTGTCAACCGTTGTCGTCAGGCGGGTGTTAAAGTTGTCCCTCTTCCGGGGCCCTGTGCGGTTGTGACTGCGTTGAGTGGTGCCGGGCTGCCGTCGGACCGCTTCAGTTTCGAAGGCTTCCTGCCGCCAAAGAGCAAGGGGCGTCGTGACCGCTTCCAGGCACTGGCCAATGACGAGCGCACCATGATTTTCTACGAATCACCGCACCGCATCATGGACTCGCTGGCGGACATGCTGGCGGTGTTGGGGGCTGAGCGACAGGTGGTGCTGGCACGAGAGCTGACCAAAACCTACGAAACTATCCACGGGGCACCGCTGGGCGAGCTGATTGACTGGCTGAATGAAGATAGCAACCGTACCCGTGGGGAAATGGTGCTGCTGGTAGCTGGGCACCGCGCTGAGAAAGAACAGTTGCCGGCTGATGCGCTTCGCACCCTGGGCCTGCTGGTCAAAGAGCTTCCGCTGAAGAAAGCGGCGGCACTGGCGGCGGAAATCCACGGAGTCAAGAAGAACGCGCTGTATAAGTGGGGACTTGAAAATCTAGACTGAGGCTAGAGGCTAGAGGCTAGAGGCTGGGGGGGGGGGGCTTTTCGCCTAGCGCCCCATGCCAATGGCCCATAGCCACCTGTTGCTATTTCCACCGCTTTTGGGTTTTGTCGGATTTTTCACTGGTAACTGTGAGCCAAGTCCTATACAATCGCCCGCCTGAGTTGGCCAGGTAACCGCTGCTTCGTTGATGTCCTTTGGGAGACTGACGAGGGGGAGGAAAGTCCGGGCTCCACAGGGCAGGGTGCCAGATAACGTCTGGGGGGCGCGAGCCTACGACCAGTGCAGCAGAGAGCAGACCGCCGATGGCCCATTCTTCGGAGTGGTGCACAGGTAAGGGTGAAAGGGTGCGGTAAGAGCGCACCGCGCGGCTAGTAATAGTTCGTGGCACGGTAAACTCCACCCGGAGCAAGACCAAATAGGTCCCTAATGGCGTGGCCCGCGTTGGGGACGGGTAGGTTGCTTGAGCCTGTGAGTGATTGCAGGCCTAGAGGAATGGTTACCACCGCGCAAGCGGGACAGAACCCGGCTCATCGGCCAACTCACCCCTTTAAGTACGAAAGGTGATGTGAGGTCTCAAATGAGGCTTTACATCACCTTTTGTCGTTTTGGGCCCGGTGATTTTACCGTTGGCCTCTGCTTTAGCCTCCGCGATTAATTTCAAGTGATTGTTAGAATTGCGGCCCTCGGCTTGACATCTTTTTTATCAAATACGTACACTTTGCGGTGGGAATTTGCGGAAAATGCTTTTAAAACAGCGTTTTAATAGCCTAAGTTAATGAATTTCCACTGTTACTGGATTTTATGCCTACTTGTTGACTAACGGGTTGGCTCGCTTTTACAAGAGCTGAATAATTACTTATGTCTGAACAGTTTGAGCACGTCTCGGTTTTACTTCATGAATCTGTTGATGGCTTGGCCATCAAGCCAGATGGTATCTATATCGACGGTACATTTGGCCGCGGTGGACACAGCCGCCTGATCCTATCCCAGCTAGGTGAAAACGGACGCCTTTACAGTATTGACCGCGATCCTCAGGCGATTGCCGAAGCCCAGAAAATTGATGACCCACGTTTTACCATCATCCATGGCCCGTTCTCGGGGATGGAAAAATACATGGAAGAGCGCGATCTGATCGGCCGTGTCGATGGTGTGCTATTGGATCTTGGCGTTTCTTCGCCGCAGCTGGACGATGCCGAACGTGGCTTTAGTTTTATGCGAGATGGGCCGCTTGATATGCGTATGGACCCAACATCTGGCATTTCTGCGGCAGATTGGCTGGCAGAAGCGGAAGCCGATGATATTGCTTGGGTACTCAAAGAGTTTGGTGAAGAGCGTTTTGCCAAGCGTATTGCCCGTGGCATTGTGGCTTACCGCGAGGATCCGGAGAACGAGCCGTTGACCCGTACCACTCAGTTGGCCAAGCTGATTGCTGATGTGTCGCCGTTCAAGGATAAGCACAAGCATCCGGCTACCCGTAGCTTCCAGGCGATCCGCATTTACATCAACAGCGAGCTTGAAGAGATTGAAACAGCCCTTAAAGGTGCGGTGAATATCTTGGCTACCGGTGGTCGCCTGTCGGTGATCAGTTTCCACTCGCTGGAAGATCGTATGGTTAAGCGTTTTATCCGCAAGCAGAGCAAAGGACCGGAAGTACCGGCTGGTTTGCCTTTGACGGAAGAGCAGATCAAAGCGCTGGGCAGTGCGGATCTCAAGCCGGTCGGTAAAGCGATCAAGCCATCGAAAAATGAAGTGAGCGATAATGCTCGCTCCCGTAGCTCTGTACTGCGACTGGCTGAACGCCTATGAACCAACAGCCGGAACCAACGGACAACCTGGCCCAGCTTATTGGCCGGGATTTGATCTCTGTCAGCAGAATTCCGCTGACACTGTTGGTTCTGGTACTGATTTCTGCAATGGGGGTGGTGCTGATCACCCACCATTCACGCCAGCTGATTGCCCAGCAGGAGCAATTGCTAGTTGAGCGGGATCAGCTCGATATCGAGTGGCGAAATCAGATCCTTGAAGAAAGTTCATTGGCCGAGCATAGTCGGATTGAACGTTTAGCCGAACAGGAGATGGAGATGCAGCGTCCATCCCGTGATAGCGAAATTATTGTTAAGTAATGAAAATAACAAAATCCTTCAAGCGTTCTGATAAACAGAATCAACGTCGCCAGAAAGCGCCACCGGCATTTATCCCGTGGCGCTTTGGTGTTATTTGTACATGTATTTTTCTGGCCTTGGTCGCCTTGCTGGCGCGATCGGCTTATATCCAGGTTCTTGAGCCTGGCAAGTTGATCCAGGAAGGTGATTTGCGCTCGCTGCGGGTCAAGGCACTGCCTTCTGCCCGCGGGATCATCTCCGACCGCAATGGCGAACAGCTGGCGGTCAGCGTCCCTGTGCAGGCGGTGTGGGCTGATCCGGTCCAGATCTTCAAAAATGACGGCCTTGCCCAGCCCGAACGCTGGTATGCCTTGGCCGATGTGCTGGGGCTGGATCGCCAAGGGTTGATGACAAGGCTTGAAAACAACAGCAAGCGCCGCTTTATTTACCTGCAGCGCCAGGTTAGTCCTGCCATGGCTGCCTATGTCAGCAAGCTCAAGTTGCCCGGCATCGGCCTGAAAGATGAATCCCGCCGCTTTTACCCTGCCGGTGAAGTCAGTGCCCACCTGATCGGTGTGACCGGTATTGACAGCCACGGCTTGGAGGGCGTCGAGCGGACCTATGATGGCTGGCTGACCGGGGAGCCGGGTCGCCGTACCGTGCGCAAAGATCGCTATGGTCGGGTCGTCGAGAATATTTCCCTTAAGAAACGCGAGCCGGGCCAACCACTTAGCCTGAGTATCGATCAGCGCCTCCAGGCAGTTGCCTACCGCGCGGTGAAGCAGGCGGTAGCGGATTACCAGGCGACGTCGGCGTCGGTGGTGATGGTCGATGTACGTACCGGTGAAATACTGGCGATGGTCAATGCGCCGTCCTATAACCCGAACAACCGCGACCAGCTGAAGAGTTTCCGGATGCGTAACCGGGCGATCACTGATGCGATGGAGCCGGGGTCAACCATCAAGCCGTTTGTGGTGCTGGCGGCCATGGAAAATGGTGTTGCCGATGAAGATACCGTTATCGATACCGGTAACGGCCTGATGCAGATTGGCGGTAGCCGGGTGCGGGATGTGTCCCGGGTTGGTAAGGCTAATCTTGCCAAGATCCTGCAAAAGTCCAGTAATATCGGGGTCAGTAAGCTTTCGCTGGCGATGCCGGTTGATGCGGTGCTGGGGATGTACAGCAGTGTTGGACTGGGCGATGCCTCGGGGATCAATTTGATCGGCGAGGCGCAGGGCTTCTTCCCGGATCGCCGCCGTTGGTCGGACTTTGAGCGAGCCACGCTGTCTTTCGGCTACGGGATTTCCGTTACCCCCATCCAGCTGGTGCGTGCCTATGCCACTTTGGGGGCGATGGGCGTCAACCGTCCGCTTTCTATTTTGAAGACCGAATCGGTGGTGCCTGGGCGCCAGGTTGTCTCGGCGGAGAAAACCCGCAAGCTGCTAGATATGCTTGAGCTGGTCACCCACAAGGGCGGCAGTGCCCGCCGTGCGGCGGTGCCGGGTTACCGTGTCGGTGCCAAAACCGGTACCGCGAAGAAAGCGGCAGCCGGCGGCTACAGCGATGAATACGTAGCGATGACGGCGGGACTGGCCCCGATCAGCAATCCGCGGCTGGCAATGGTGGTGGTGGTCAACGAACCACAGGGTGATGCCTACTACGGCGGTGCCATTGCCGCGCCGATTTTCTCCGAAGTGATGGAGAGTGCCTTGCAGATTTTGAATATCCCGCCGGATGCGGGAACGCTTGAAGAATTAAATGTAGTGAACCTTAGAGGCAAGACCCATGCCGGAACCTAAATTATTACACTCCATTGGCGAGTTGCTAGCGCCATGGCTAGAGGGCTTTTGTCTGCCTGAATCCGTGGCAGCGATTTCCATTGCGGGGATGACCCTTGATAGCCGGCAGGTAAAGCCTGGCGAGATGTTTGTTGCCGTTAGAGGCCACAGTGTCGATGGCCGCAAGTTCGTCGCCAAAGCGCAGCAAGCCGGTGCGGCTGTCGTATTGGCTGAGGCTGATACCGAGCAGCCTTCTCTGGAACATACCGACGGCGGTGCCGTGATTTATCTCCCTTTGCTAGGAGATTCGCTGTCGGCGATTGCGAAGCGCTTCTATCGCGCTCCAGATGAACAGATCGAAGTGGTTGCCGTGACGGGAACCAATGGTAAAACCACCATCAGCCAGATACTGGCCCAATGGGCAATGCTGTTGGGCAAGCCTGCGGGTGTGATGGGGACCACAGGTAATGGTTTGCTAGGTCAGATCCAGCCTGCGACCAATACTACTGGCAGCGCATTGGAAATCCCTTGCGAGCTGGACAAGATGGCACTCCAAGGTGCCCGCTTTGCTGCGATGGAAGTGTCTTCTCACGGTTTGGTGCAGGGGCGGGTGAAAGCCCTGGCGTTTAAGGCCAGCATCTTTACTAATTTGAGCCGTGACCACCTTGATTATCATGGTGACATGGCAAGTTATGCCGCAGCGAAGAAAACCCTGTTTACCGAGCATCAGAGTGGTGTAGCGGTGATCAATGCCGATGATGAAGTCGGCCGTGAGTGGCTTGCTGATCTGCCGCAGGCAGTCGCAGTTGCTATGGCGCAGGAAAATGTCGCTGGTCATCAAGGTCAGGCACTTTGGCTGGAATCGGTTGACTACAGCGCAAAGGGCGTGACCGTTGTCTTTGATTCCAGCTGGGGGGGCGGGCAGTTTACTGCACCTTTGGTTGGCGCCTTTAACGTCACTAATTTGCTGTTGTCACTGGCTACCTTGCTGGCGACAGGACATGAGATGGCGGCTTTATTAGCGGTGGCATCGCGGCTGCAGGCGGTAACCGGGCGGATGGAGGTTTTTCAAAAGCCTGACAAACCTATGATGGTCGTTGACTATGCTCACACTCCCGATGCCCTGGAAAAAGCCCTGCAAGCCCTGCGTGTGCACTGCCACGGCAAGCTATGGTGTATTTTTGGCTGTGGCGGCGACCGCGACCGCGGCAAGCGCCCGCTGATGGCGCAGGCTGCGGAGAGCCTGGCGGATCGGGTGATCCTGACCGATGACAACCCGCGCAGTGAGGCGCCGGACGCCATCATGGCTGATATGCTGGCCGGTCTTGCCCAGCCGCAATTGGCCGAGACCATCCATGACCGCCGTGCAGCATGTCAGTGGGCACTTACCCATGCTGCTGCCGAGGACATCGTGCTGGTGGCGGGCAAGGGCCACGAGGACTACCAGATCTTGGCTGACCGCACTATTCATTATTCTGACCGCGAGACGGTCGCCGAGCTGCTGGAGGTTAAGGCATGATCCCGGTTCAACTATCTCAATTGGCCGACGTGCTGGGCGGCCAGCTGGTTGGTGCTGATGCTATGATCTCGGCAGTCTCGACCGATACCCGTCAAATCGGCACCGAAACCCTTTTCATCGCCTTGATCGGTGAGCGCTTTGATGCCCATGATTTTTGCCAGAGCGCCAAAGAGCAAGGAGCTACCGCCTTGCTGGTAAGCAAGCACTTACCGGTTGAGCTGCCACAGCTGGTGGTCGGCGATACCCACCTGGCACTCGGCCAGCTTGGCGCTTGGCTAAAAGCCGAAATGGAGCGTTGCCATGGCTTGAAGACGGTGGCGCTGACCGGTAGCTGCGGCAAAACCACGGTCAAAGAGATGACGGCTGCTATCTTGGCGCAGAAAGGCAAGGTACTGGCAACGGGTGGAAACTTCAATAATGACATTGGAGTCCCGCTGACCTTGTTGCGCCTGAAGCCGGAGCATGAATACGCGGTGATTGAGCTGGGTGCCAATCACCAGAAAGAGATTTCCTACACCACTAACTTGGTCGAACCGCAAGTGGCATTGATCAACAACCTGGCCGCTGCCCACCTCGAAGGGTTTGGCTCGCTGGACGGGGTGGCGAAAGCCAAGGGAGAAATCTTCGAAGGCCTGGAAGCGCGTGGTAAAGATGCTGTCGCCGTTATCAACCTTGACTCCAATGCCCTGGACATGTGGCAGCCGATGCTGGATAAGCATCAGCTGCAGACGTTTTCGGCCACCCAGCCAGAAGCAGATTTTCACGCGCTTGACATAAATATTAACAGTATGGGCCGTGCTTGCTTTACAATGCGCACCCCCGCTGCAACATTTCCGGTCAGCCTGACGTTGGCTGGTGGTCATAATGTCGCCAATGCGCTTGCCGCCGCTGCGCTGGCAATGGCGATGGGGGCAACGCCGGAGCAGGTACAGGCGGGGCTGGGCGGTGTGGCCAATGTGAAGGGCCGTGCCGATGTGACTGAGCCGCGCCGGAATCTGCGTCTGATCGACGATACCTACAACGCCAGTGTCGCCTCAGTGAAGGCGGCCATCGATTTGTTGGCCGGGTTCGACGGTCAGCGCTGGTTTGTATTGGGGGACATGGCCGAGCTGGGCGATGACAGTGCAGCACTGCACCAAGAAGTGGCAGAGTATGCCTTCGAGCGTCGCCTGGATAAGGTACTGACGTTTGGCAATGCCAGCCAAATCGTCAGTAAGCTCAACAGTGGCCAACACTTTAACGATAAAACAGCATTGATCGAGACGCTGCAGCAGCAGCTCGACCCTTTGCTCAATGAAGACAACATCCAAGTGACAGTGCTAGCAAAAGGAGCCCGTAGCTCCCGCATGGAAGATGTGATTGTTGCACTGCAGGAACATAAATAATGATTTACTGGTTAGCTGATTTACTGGAATCGACATTTCCATTTTTTCGACTGTTTGAATACCTGACTTTCCGCGCCATCATCAGTATCTTGACGGCGCTGATGATTTCGCTGTGGATGGGACCGCGCCTGATCGCCCGCCTGCAGCTGCTGCAGATCGGCCAGGTGGTTCGCCACGATGGCCCCGAGTCTCACTTCAGCAAACGCGGCACCCCGACAATGGGCGGGATCATGATCTTGGCATCCATTGCCATTACGGTGCTGCTGTGGGCCGATCTGACCAATCCGTATGTCTGGGCGGTGCTTACCGTAATGCTGGGCTACGGTGCAGTCGGTTTTGTCGATGACTACCGCAAGGTGGTGCGTAAGAATACCGATGGCCTGATCGCCCGCTGGAAGTATTTCTGGCAGTCGGTGATTGCGTTGGGGGTGGCCTTTGCTCTGTATGTGCACGGCCAGGATACCGTGGCGACCCAGCTGGTGGTGCCATTCTTCAAGGATGTGATGCCGCAGCTTGGCTTGTTCTACATCGTATTTACCTACTTTGTCATCGTCGGTACCAGTAATGCCGTCAACCTGACCGACGGCCTTGACGGCTTGGCAATCATGCCGACCGTGATGGTAGCCGGCGGTATGGCATTCATCGCCTGGGCGACCGGTAACGTCAACTTTGCCAACTACCTGCATATCCCTTACCTCAAAGATGCCAGTGAGCTGGTTGTCGTCTGTACCGCGATCGTCGGTGCCGGTCTGGGCTTCCTGTGGTTCAACACCTATCCGGCACAGGTCTTTATGGGCGATGTCGGCTCATTGGCCTTGGGCGGTGCGCTGGGTACCATCGCGGTACTGGTTCGCCAGGAGCTGCTGCTGGTTGTGATGGGCGGTGTCTTCGTGATGGAGACTGTGTCGGTGATCCTGCAGGTTGGCTCGTACAAATTGCGTGGCCAGCGGATCTTCCGCATGGCACCGATCCACCACCACTATGAATTGAAAGGCTGGCCGGAACCACGAGTGATTGTGCGTTTTTGGATCATTACTTTGATGCTGGTACTGATCGCACTGGCAACCCTGAAGGTAAGATAAGATGAAAGGCTTGGAAGGCGTAAAACAGGTTGTGGTGATCGGGCTGGGCATGACTGGCCTGTCGGTGGTGAACCATTTGCAGAGGGCGGCTCAGCCATTGGACATCAAGGTCATTGATACCCGCGAGCACCCTCCAGGCCGCGAACAACTCCCGCCGTCGGTTGAGCTTTGCAGCGGCCAGTGGCAGATGGACTGGCTGATGGCGGCAGACATGATTGTCTCGAGCCCGGGGATCGCCCTGGCTACCCCGCAGCTGCAGCAGGCCGCAGCGGCCGGGATTGAGATCGTCGGTGATATCGAGCTGTTTGCCCGGACGGTAGACAAGCCGGTGGTGGCGATCACCGGTTCCAACGGCAAGAGTACCGTGACCAGCCTGGTCGGCGAGATGGCCAAAGAGGCCGGTATCAACGTCGGTGTCGGTGGTAACATCGGTTTGGCTGCGCTGGATATGCTGGCAGAGGATCACGACCTGTATGTCCTCGAGTTGTCCAGCTTCCAGCTCGAAACCACCTCCAACCTGGCATTGAAAGCCGCGGCCTACCTCAACCTGTCCGAAGATCATATGGACCGCTATCCGGGCGGCCTGGCACAGTACAGTACGGCCAAGATGCGGATCTTCAACCATACCGAGCTGGCGGTGTTCAACCGCGAAGATCTGGCGACAAAGCCTGCTACTGATGGTTGTGAGCTAGCGCTGGTCAGTTTTGGCCTCAATGCCGGCAATGCGGATAGTACCGAGCGCTATGGCTTGGTAGAGCACTGCGGCGAGGAGTGGCTGGCCATCGCAGGCGAGCCTGTCATGCCAAGCAAGGATATTGCCCTGGTCGGCCGCCACAATGTGGCCAATAGCTTGGCGGCGCTGGCCCTGGCCGATGCAGCAGGCATTGACCGCGAGGCCTCGTGCCGGGCGCTGCGTCGCTACAACGGCTTGGCCCACCGCTGTCAGCTGGTTGCCGAGCAGCATGGCGTAAAGTGGGTCAATGACTCCAAAGCGACCAACCTGGCGAGCACCCTGGCCGCGCTTAACGGTCTGCAGCTTGACGGCAAGCTGCACTTGCTGGTCGGTGGTGACGGCAAGGGGGCGGATTTTTCCGAGTTGGCCCCGGTGTTGGCCACATTGGATACCCAGCTCTATTGTTTTGGCCGTGATGGCCATCAGTTTGCCCCATTGGTGCCGCAGCCGGTAATGGTTGAGACGATGGAGCAAGCCATGTCGCAAGCAGCGCATACCGCCCGTGCTGGTGACATGATTTTGCTATCACCGGCCTGTGCGAGCTTCGATCAATTTGCTAACTTTATGGTACGTGGTGATACCTTTGTCGAATTGGCACAATCACTGCAGCATCAAGTAGGCAAGGATAGCTGATGGCAGGAGCGGTAAAGGAAGGGGTGGGGCAGTTTTTTGACTGGATGACCAAACCGGCGGCACACAGCCCGTATGACAGGCAACTGGTCTGGATCGCTCTGGCCTTGATGGCCACTGGGCTGGTCATGGTGACCTCTGCCTCGGTGCCGATCGCGACCCGCCTGACAGATATGCCGTTCTACTTTGCCCTGCGCCATGGCTTCTTTCTAGTGTGCTCTTTGGTGCTGGCAAGTTTCGTTCTGATGATCCCGCTCGAAAAGTGGCGTCAGTACAGCGTGCCGATGCTGATCCTTTCGATTGTTTTGCTGATCGCGGTCCTTGGCGTTGGCCGTTCAGTTAACGGGGCATCGCGCTGGATCCCGCTGGGGATTTTCAACCTGCAGCCTGCTGAAGTGGCCAAGCTTTCCCTGTTCTTGTTTCTTTCGGGTTACCTGGTCCGCCAATATCAGCAGGTGAGGGAAACCTTCGTCGGTTTTGCCAAGCCGCTGCTGGTACTTATTGTACTCGGCGGCTTGTTGCTTGAGCAGCCCGACCTCGGCTCCTTCGTGGTGATGTTCGTTACCACGGTCGGTATGCTGTTTATTGCTGGTGCCAAACTGTGGCAGTTCATTGTCATGATAGCCACGGCGGGCGTCGGTATTGCCTCTCTGATTTACTTCGAACCTTACCGCTGGCGACGGGTGACGTCGTTTCTTGACCCTTGGGATGACCCGTTTGGCAGCGGCTACCAGTTGACCCAGTCACTGATGGCCTTCGGTCGTGGTGATTGGCTGGGACAGGGGCTGGGCAACTCAATTCAGAAACTTGAGTATCTGCCCGAGGCACATACCGATTTCGTGTTTGCGGTATTGGCTGAGGAAGTCGGGCTGATTGGGGTGACAGTCGTGCTGCTGCTGATCTTCGCTCTGGTGTTCAAGGCGCTGATGATCGGCCGCCGCTGCCTGCAGACCGAGCAGTTATATGGAGGTTTTCTGGCATTTGGCTTTGCATTCTGGTTTGCTTTCCAGACCTTGGTCAATGTCGGGGCTGCCGCGGGCATGGTTCCGACCAAGGGCCTGACTCTGCCACTGATCAGTTACGGTGGCTCCAGTTTATTTATTATGGCTACTGCGGTCGCCATTTTGATCCGGATAGATTATGAGCAGCGAATCGCTGCCAAAGCAATGCCGGATCCGGAAGTAGAAGAAAATGACAATGAACAAGAATAAACGCCTGCTGGTCATGGCGGGCGGCACCGGAGGCCATGTTTTTCCGGGCTTGGCGGTTGCCAAGCGCTTGCAGCAAGAAGGCTGGGACATTCGCTGGTTGGGTACGGCTGATCGAATGGAAGCCGAATTGGTGCCAAAGCACGGTATCGAGATCGACTTTATCAAGGTTAAGGGCTTGCGCGGCCAGGGGATTACCCGGTTGTTGGCTGCGCCATTCAAGATTGTCGGTGCGATCCTGCAGGCGAGAAAATATATCAAGGCGTGGCAGCCCGATGCTGTGCTGGGCATGGGCGGCTATGTCAGCGGCCCGGGCGGCGTCGCAGCCTGGTTGTCGGGCGTACCGGTGATCCTGCATGAACAAAATGCGGTAGCCGGCCTGACCAACCAGTGGCTTTCACGCATTGCTTCCAGCGTACTGCAGGCCTTTCCGGGCGCTTTCCCGAACCGCGAGGTTGTCGGCAACCCTGTGCGTCAGGATGTGGTGTCGCTGGCAGCGCCAGAGCAGCGCTTCGCCGAGCGTGAAGGCCCGATCAGGGTATTGGTGATGGGCGGTAGTCAGGGTGCACGCATCCTTAATCAAACACTGCCTCAAGTGGCGGGCTTGCTGGGCGATAAAATCACGGTGTGGCACCAGGCTGGCAAAGGGGCTCAGGCACAGACCGAGCAAGATTACGCACAATACGCCAACGCGCCGGGTGACAATTACCAAGTAACCGAATTCATTGACGAAGTGGCCGCCGCCTATGCGTGGGCTGACATTGTCGTTTGCCGCTCGGGGGCCCTGACGGTCTCCGAACTGTCGGCGGCAGGCCTCGGCGCGGTGTTTGTGCCATTCATGCACAAGGATCGCCAGCAGGCCCTCAATGCCGATCATTTGGTGCAGTGTGGCGCCGCAAAAATGATTGAGCAGCCAGAGCTGACTGCCGAAGGGTTGGCCGATACCTTACAACAATTAGATCGTGCACAGCTGGCCCAGATGGCGCAGGCGGCACGAGACGCAGCGATTGTGGATGCTGACCGCCGGGTGGCGGAGGTGATTAAATCGCTGGCAAAGCAATAAGACGAGACAAAGTGATGAGTAAACTGGATAACCAGCAATTAGCAAAAATTAGAACCATGGTGCCAGAGATGCGCCGCGTAGAGCGTATCCACTTTGTAGGGATCGGTGGTGCTGGCATGAGCGGTATCGCCGAAGTCTTGGTGAACGAAGGTTACCATGTCAGCGGCTCGGATTTGGCGCCCAATGCCGTGACCAACCGTCTAACAAGCAAAGGGGCTGAGATCTTCTTTGGCCATGCGGCCAGCAACATCGATGGTGCCAGCGTTGTCGTGGCCTCGACGGCTATCGACCCAACCAACCCTGAGCTGGCTGCAGCCCGTGAGCTGCGTATTCCGGTGGTGCGCCGGGCGGAAATGCTGGCCGAGCTTATGCGCTACCGTCACGGTATTGCGATCGCCGGTACTCACGGAAAAACTACCACCACTGCGCTGGTTACCCAGATCTATTCCGAGGCTGGCTTAGACCCAACGTTCGTCAATGGTGGCTTGGTAAAGAGTGCCGGAACCAATGCCCGCTTGGGTTCGAGCCGCTACCTGATTGCCGAAGCAGACGAAAGTGATGCCTCGTTCCTGCACCTGCAGCCGATGGTATGCGTGGTGACCAATATCGAAGCCGATCACATGGATACCTATGGTGGTGACTTTGAAGTTTTGAAGCAGACCTTTGTCGATTTCCTCCACAACCTGCCGTTTTACGGCCTGGCCGTGATGTGTATTGATGATCCTGTGGTGCGTGAGCTGCTTCCAAGAATCGGTCGTCAGGTGATCACCTACGGTTTTTCCGAAGATGCAGATGTGCGTTTGGTTGATTATGATCAGTGCGGTCAGCAGGGACATTTCTCGATACTACGCAAAGGTAAGCCAGCCTTGCAGATCAAACTGAATATTCCGGGCAAGCACAATGCGCTCAATGCCACCGCTGCTGTGGCGGTCGCAACGGAAGAAGGGGTGGCCGATGAAGCTATCATCCGTGCGCTGGCCGAGTTCGAAGGCACAGGCCGACGTTTTGATCACCTGGGTGAGTTTGAAACGGGTAACGGTAAGGTGATGCTGGTCGATGACTACGGCCATCACCCAAGTGAAGTCGATGTGACTATCCAGGCGGCACGGGCTGGCTGGGAAGACAAGCGTTTGGTGATGGTGTTCCAGCCGCACCGCTATAGCCGTACCCGCGATCTGTATGATGACTTTGCCAATGTGCTGGAGCAGGTGGATGTGCTGGTGATGCTGGATGTGTATGCGGCGGGCGAGCAGCCGATTGCCGGCGCGGATGGCCGAGCGCTGTGCCGCACCATCCGTGGCCGCGGTAAGCTGGATCCGATTTTTGTGCCGACTATCGATGCCCTGCCGTCAGCGTTGGCAAATATTCTACAAAATGATGATTTGGTTCTGACACAAGGTGCGGGTGATGTTGGCAAAATTGCTCGCCAGTTGGCTGATATGCAATTGAATATTGAGCAAATGAGCCAACAATAATTTTTGGTGATATCAAAATATATATTTGGCTTGTTTTTTGCTTTAATTTAAGCTTATAGCCAAGGATATGCGAGGAATCGGCTATCAGTTGTTGGAGAGCCGGAACTTGCTCGGTATAATCTGTCAACTTTACGAGAAAAAGCGGAACGGATTGAGGGAATGATCTTGCCGCTTTGGCTGGGTAGGTATCGGCTATGACATCGGGATTAAACTATTTATGGCTGATAGTGTCCTAAAAAGAATATCGTTTTCCCCTGCGGCCCAGTTAAATGACCGTAGGGGATTGGTTTTTTTTCTGTTTGTGATCGGGTTGGTTGCCTGGCTGTTCAGCGCGGCCATCAACTGGATGACGGATGCCAACCGACTGCCGTTGTCACAGTTGGTGATTCAAGGTGAGTTACACTATCTCACGCCCGGTGATGTCCGTGCGGGGATCCTGCACCTTGAGCAGCTTGGCAGCTTTATGACTCAGGATGTTGATGACATTCAGCATGCGCTTGAGGCGATGCCATGGGTGGCCAGGGCGGCAGTGCGTAAGCAGTGGCCGGATACCTTGAAAGTATTTCTGGTGGAACAAGATCCCGCCGCCACCTGGAATGGCCGTTACTTGGTCAACCATGATGGTGAGGTGTTCGAAGCCCCGCCCGAACAGGCAGGCCAATTGCTGGTGGGCCTCGCGGGGCCAGGCGGCACCAGCTTGGAAGTGTTGAGCGCATTGCGCGAAATGCAACCGAGGTTACAGCATGCGGGCTTTGAAATTGCTACGCTGGCATTAAACGAACGTCGAGCCTGGCGGGTTTGGTTAACCAACGGCGTCAGGCTTGAGTTGGGGCGCAAGGAGCGTATGGAGCGGATTGACCGCTTTATTGCCTTGTCTCCGCAATTAGAACAGCAAGGAAGGGCCATTGAGTACATAGACTTACGCTATGATACCGGGGCTGCTGTAGGCTGGGTCTCCGACCCAGAGCAAAGTAAGACCAAATAGATCGGCTCGGCCGCAGCCTGTTTGGCTTAAGAGAACTATAAGAGTAGGCGCTATGACGAAGGCGGCAGATAAAAAACTGATAGTAGGCCTGGATATTGGTACGTCCAAAGTCAGTGCTTTGGTCGGTGAAGTGCTACCGGATGGCGAGGTCAATGTCATCGGTGAAGGTAGCAGTCCGTCCGGAGGGATGGACAAGGGCGGCGTGAATGATCTCGAGTCTGTAGTCAAATCGGTACAGAGCGCGATCTACAAAGCTGAGTTGATGGCTGACTGCCAGATCTCCTCGGTATTTTTGTCTCTGTCGGGCAAGCATATCCGCTGCCAGACGGAAGAAGGCATGGTGCCGATTTCTGACAAAGAAGTCACTCAGGATGATGTTGATAACGTCATTCACACCGCCAAATCGGTAAAAATTAGTGATGAACATAAAGTTTTGCATGTAATTCCTCAGGAATTTGCTATTGATTATCAAGAGGGAATTAAAAACCCTGTTGGTTTATCTGGGGTACGCATGGAGGCCAGTGTTCACTTGATCACCTGCCATAACGACATGGCGCGGAATATCGTCAAAGCGGTAGAGCGCTGTGATCTCAAAGTCGATCAGCTTATTTTCTCCGGCTTGGCTGCCAGCCACGCAGTTCTGACGCCTGATGAGCGCGAGCTCGGTGTGTGCGTGGTGGATATTGGCGGCGGTACCATGGATATTGCTGTTTGGACCGGTGGCGCCCTGCGTCATGCGGCCGTGATCCCTTATGCGGGCAATGTTGTGACCAGCGACATTGCCTATGCGTTCGGTACCCCGCTTGGGGATGCCGAGGAAATTAAAGTGAAGTATGGCTGTGCACTGAGCGAGCTGGTGAGTAAGGATGCCAAGGTCGACGTGCCGAGTGTTGGCGGCCGACCGTCGCGCAGCTTGCAAAGCCAAACTTTGGCTGAAGTGATAGAGCCCCGTTACAGTGAGTTGCTGGGGTTGGTTAATCAGAAGCTGATAGAAGTACAAGAACAACTGCGTAATGCGGGAGTTAAGCACCAACTGGCGGCGGGTATTGTCCTGACCGGCGGTGCGGCCCAGATGGAAGGCCTGGTGGAGTGCGCCGAGCGTGTATTTAGCAACCAGGTACGTGTTGGCCTGCCTCTCAATGTGACAGGACTGACAGAACATGTACAATTCCCACATTATGCAACTGCAGTAGGCTTACTGCATTACGGAAAGGATAGTCAGACATTTGATGATAGCGAAATCGAGCAGAAACGTTCTGTTTCTGGCTTTTTCTCTAAGCTCAGTGGCTGGTTTAGAAAAGAATTTTAAAACCTGATGCGAACAGGATGGACGGAGAGAACACATGTTTGAACCGATGATGGAAATGTCTGACGAAGCAGTAATTAAAGTCATAGGCGTTGGCGGCGGCGGTGGTAATGCTGTCGATCACATGGTACGTGAATCAATCGAGGGCGTTGAGTTTATCAGTGTGAACACTGATGCTCAGGCGCTGCGTAAAACCAGTGTAAGTACAGTGATCCAGATCGGTGGGGCTATCACCAAAGGTCTGGGCGCGGGTGCCAACCCACAGGTTGGTCGTGATTCGGCACTGGAAGATCGCGAAGCGATCAAGGCAGAGCTCGAAGGCTCTGACATGATTTTCATCGCAGCCGGCATGGGCGGCGGTACCGGTACCGGTGCAGCGCCAATCATTGCTGAGGTGGCGAAAGAGCTAGGGATCCTGACAGTGGCGGTGGTGACCAAGCCATTTAGCTTCGAAGGCAAAAAGCGTATGGCGTTTGCCGAGCAGGGGATCGAAGAGCTGTCAAAGCATGTCGACTCGCTGATCACTATCCCGAACGAGAAGCTGCTGAAAGTGCTGGGCCGTGGTATTACGCTGCTTGATGCGTTTGCCAAGGCGAACGACGTATTGAAAAATGCGGTACAGGGTATTGCCGAGCTGATCACCCGCCCGGGTATGATCAACGTCGACTTTGCTGACGTGCGCACCGTTATGTCTGAAATGGGTCACGCCATGATGGGCAGCGGTGTAGCAACCGGTGATGACCGTGCAGAAGAAGCGGCGGAAATGGCGATTTCAAGCCCGCTGCTGGAAGATATCGATCTGGCTGGCGCACGTGGTGTCCTTGTCAACATTACTGCGGGTCTGGACATGCGTCTTGACGAGTTCGAAACGGTAGGTAATACCGTTAAGGCATTTGCTTCTGATAACGCGACCGTGGTGATCGGTACCTCGCTTGACCCAGAAATGTCTGACGAGCTGCGTGTAACGGTTGTGGCGACCGGCATTGGCAAAGAGTGCAAGCCTGACATTACGTTGGTGACCGGCACAGCGAAGCCAGTCCAAGCGGTAGCGGCGGAGAAACCGGCTGTGGCTGCGGTGGAAGAGACCAAAGCGGCACCATTGAACCAGTCTGCACCGGCGTCTGAATCTGGCAACCCGCAGACGGCAACAGCGGCAAACCCTAAGCCACAGGCTGATCACGACTACCTGGACATCCCAGCATTTTTGCGCAAGCAAGCTGACTAAGCGCGCAAATTATTTTGGGAAACTGGTTAAAAAGTGATATGATATCTGTCCTTGTCCTTTTTTTGACAAAGGATAGGGGCCGATATTATGGCAATTTTAGTTGAGATAAGCAGATGATAAGACAACGTACACTGAAAAGCATTGTGCAAACGACTGGGGTGGGACTTCACTCTGGCCGTAAAGTGACGCTTATTCTTCGTCCTGCTGCTGCAAACACTGGTGTGATTTATCGCCGTACCGATTTGAATCCGCCTGTTGATTTTCCGGCAGACGCAGATTCGGTTCGCGACACCATGTTATGTACCGCTTTGGTTAATGAGCAAGGCGTGCGTATCTCAACGGTTGAGCACCTTAACGCTGCTTTGGCAGGAATGGGCATCGATAATGTGATTATCGAAGTGGACGCACCTGAAATCCCAATCATGGATGGCAGTGCAAGCCCGTTCATCTATCTGCTGCAGTCTGCCGGCATCGATACTTTGAATGCGCCTAAGCGCTTCTTGCGTATCAAGAAAACTGTTCGCGTCGAAGATGGCGACAAATGGGCAGAGCTCCGTCCTTACAACGGGTTCCGTCTTGATTTTGCTATCGATTTTAATCATCCGGCGATTGAATCAGAGCAGCAGCGTTTGGTATTGGACTTCTCTAGCCAATCATTCGTTAAAGATATCAGCCGTGCCCGTACTTTCGGCTTCATGCGCGATATCGAGTACCTTCAGTCACAGAACCTGTGCCTGGGCGGGAGCTTTGACAATGCGATTGTGCTTGACGACTACCGCATCCTGAACGACGAAGGGCTTCGCTTCGATAATGAGCTGGTGACCCACAAAGTACTGGACGCCATTGGCGACTTGTACATGTGTGGCCACAATATCATTGGCGAAATGGTGGCTTACAAGTCAGGCCATGCGCTTAACAATAAGCTGCTGCGAGCGGTGCTGGCCGATCAAGAAGCTTTTGAGTGGTCGACCTTCAATGACGAACAGCAGGTTCCAGTAACCTTTGCTCAGCCAGGTATGGTGCTGGCGTAAATCCGCCAATAGCACTTCAAGAATTACATAAACGCCGGACTCAGTCCGGCGTTTTTTTTGCCTTAACGGCACGGGTTAGGTCGCTGGGGGAGGCGTCGCTAGGGGGACAACACCTTAGTGTGGGCGAAAAGAGGTGGTTAAGTTCTAATTTTTCGAATATGGAAAACACCGTCTGGCCATTAGCCATAGGCGGCACCGCCAATATGGCTTATTATACCTAGCTTGGGAGAACATAGACCCATTGGCCAAAGGCGTTTGGTCGGGTGGGGGCTATTTGGGTTTCACCCCTCCACGGATAGCTGATGGTGTTCAATTTTCTGGTATTGTTTTCATTTATCCCTTGAAATGGTCGACTCGTACCACAATATCAACATTAACCATTGTTTTTCGTATCGGCTTCCGTAGTCACACCTGTGGCGAGTTTAAAGACGGGACAGGGATGATTCATCGCAAGTCCTAGCCTAGCGTCTTGTTGATATAATCCCGGTTGAAAAATTCAGATTAAGAATTCAGCCTTGATAGGCTGAAATAACTAAGAGAAAACGGCAACGCCATGTTATCAAAACTACTGACCAAAGTTATCGGTAGCCGTAACGACCGCACACTGCGTCGTATGCGCAAAATTGTTGACCAAATCAACAAGCTTGAACCTCAATTCGAAAGCTTGCAGGACGAAGAACTAAAGGCCAAAACGGTTGAGTTCCGTGAGCGTCTGGAGCAGGGCGAGAACCTTGACCAGCTATTACCAGAAGCGTTTGCGACGGTGCGCGAAGCCTCCAAGCGTGTGTTCGGTATGCGCCACTTCGACGTGCAGCTGATGGGTGGTATGGTGCTCAATGCTTGCCAAATCGCGGAAATGCGTACTGGTGAAGGTAAGACCCTGACCGCAACCCTACCGGCCTACCTCAACGCCCTGACAGGCAAAGGCGTGCATATTGTAACGGTGAACGACTACCTGGCTGCACGTGATGCCGAAACCAACCGCCCACTCTTTGAATTTCTTGGCATGACCGTTGGCGTTAACGTGCCTAACATGCCGCCTCAGGCGAAAAAAGAAGCCTACGCCGCCGACATTCTATACGGTACCAACAACGAATTCGGTTTCGACTATCTGCGCGACAACATGGCGTTCCGTCCGGAAGACCGTGTACAGCGCGAGCGCTTCTTTGCGGTAGTCGATGAGGTTGACTCCATCCTGATCGATGAAGCCCGTACCCCGCTAATCATCTCTGGTCCGGCGGAAGATAGCTCTGAGTTGTACACCAAGATCAATACCCTGATCCCACAGCTGGTGAAGCAGGATCAGGAAGACAGCGAAGAATACCGTGGCGAAGGTCACTACACGGTTGATGAAAAATCTAAGCAAGCCCACCTTACCGAAAACGGTCAGGAGTTTGTTGAGGAGCTGCTCAAGAAAAATGGCATGATGGAAGAGGAAGATACCCTTTACTCACCAGCCAATATCAGCCTGTTGCACCACGTCAACGCGGCTCTGCGTGCCCACGTGCTGTTCGAGCGTGACGTTGACTATATTGTCAAAGACGGTGAAGTCATCATCGTTGATGAGCACACCGGCCGTACCATGCCGGGACGTCGCTGGTCTGAAGGTCTGCACCAGGCTGTTGAAGCCAAAGAAGGCGTGAAGATCCAGAACGAGAACCAGACCCTGGCCTCGATCACTTTCCAGAATTATTTCCGCCTCTACACCAAGCTGTCGGGGATGACAGGTACCGCCGATACCGAAGCTTTCGAATTCCAGTCAATCTACGGTCTGGAAACCGTGGTGTTGCCAACCAACAAACCGATGATCCGTGATGACATGGGTGATCTGGTTTACATGACCGAGCTGGAAAAATTTGCTGCGATCAGCGAAGACATCAAAACCCGTGTTGAGAACGGCCAACCGGTACTGGTTGGTACTGTGTCGATCGAAAAATCTGAGCTACTGTCGAAATCGCTGAAGAAACAAGGCATCAAGCACGAAGTTCTGAACGCCAAGTTCCACGAGCGTGAAGCAGATATCGTCGCCCAAGCAGGTGCACCAAGCGCGGTAACCATTGCGACCAACATGGCCGGCCGTGGTACCGATATCGTACTGGGTGGTTCATGGCAGAGCGAAGTGGCCAAGCTGGACAACCCGACAGACGAGCAAATTGTCAAGATCAAAGCCGATTGGCAGGAAAAACACGATGCGGTTCTGGCCGCAGGTGGCCTGCACATCATCGGCACCGAGCGTCACGAATCTCGCCGTATTGATAACCAGTTACGTGGTCGTGCGGGTCGTCAGGGTGATGCCGGCTCTTCTCGCTTCTACCTATCGATGGAAGATGGCCTGATGCGTATCTTTGCATCGGATCGTGTCTCTAACATGATGAAGAAGCTGGGGATGGAAGAAGGCGAAGCGATTGAGCACCCATGGGTGACTAAGGCTATCGAGAACGCCCAGCGCAAGGTTGAAGGCCGTAACTTCGATATCCGTAAGCAGCTGCTTGAATTCGATGACGTGGCAAATGATCAGCGTAAGGTGGTGTACGAGCTACGCGATGAGCTGATGAATGCCGACGACATCAGCGAGATGATCGAGCAGAATCGCGAAGATGTGATCCAGGCGGTTATCGATGGCTACATCCCGCCGCAGTCGCTGGAAGAGATGTGGGACATCCAGGGGTTGGAAGAGCGCCTGAAAGCCGACTTCGACATGGAGCTGCCAATCCAGGAGTGGTTGGACAGCGAAGAGAAGCTCTACGAAGAAGCATTGCGTGAGCGTATCGTCGAGAAAGCGGTTGAGATCTACCGTCACAAAGAAGAAGTGGTTGGTGCGCCGGTACTGCGTAACTTCGAGAAGACGGTGATGCTGCAGAACCTCGATACGCTGTGGAAAGAACACCTAGCGGCCATGGACCACCTGCGTCAGGGTATCCACCTACGCGGTTATGCGCAGAAGAACCCGAAACAGGAATACAAGCGCGAGTCGTTTGAGCTGTTCGAGGGGATGCTGGAGAACCTGAAGTCTGACGTGATTGCGATTTTGAGCAAGGTACGTGTTCAGCAGCAGGAAGAAGTTGAGCGGGTTGAAGCCGAGCGCCGCCGCCAGGCCGAAGAGCTAGCTCGCCGCCAGCAGTTCCAGCACCAGAATGCGGAAAACCAAATTGCCGACGAAAGTCAGGCAAGCGACGAAGCGGCACCTTACCAGCGCGAAGAGCGCAAGGTAGGCCGTAACGAGCCTTGTCCATGTGGCTCTGGCAAGAAGTACAAGCAATGCCACGGTAAAATCAACTAACCGGGCTGCTTGACTCAGACAAAAAGGCCGCACTCGCGGCCTTTTTTCTATCCGAGATAGTGCCGCTGCCTCCGGGTATATGCTTAAAGAAGAGATCTGCTCAGCAGACAACGACAGAGAAAGGAACAGGTTTGGAAAAGAAACAAGTGTGGATTTCGGCGGGGATCATCCTCAACGCCGAGCAGGACAAGGTTTTCATTACCCAGCGTGCCGCCAAAGCGCACAAGGGCGGTTTTTGGGAGTTTGCCGGAGGCAAGGTCGAAGCTGGCGAAACAGCCGAGCAGGCAGTGATCAGAGAGCTTCAGGAGGAAGTGGGTATCCAGGCGACGGAGCTGGAGCACTTCATCGCGCTGGAGCACAACTACCCAGAGAAATCGCTGAAGTTTGATTTCTTTTTGGTGCGTGCCTTTGAAGGCAAGGCCTATGGCAAAGAAGGCCAGCCAAGCGAGTGGGTGCGTCTGGAAGAACTAACTAACTACGCATTCCCAGAAGCGAATGAGGTAGTGTTAGAGAAGTTGATGAGCCTATAAACTGGTTCTGTGGTTCTGTGGTTCTGTGGTTCTGTGGTTCTGTGGTTCTGTGGTTCTGTGGTTCTGTGGTTCTGTGGTTCTGTGGACCTATAGCGTTTGAATACCATAGGGCCACAGCGCCATAGGATCGATTCTTAGTATCCCATATCTTCCGACCAGCCGTCGGAGTCCGACATATCCGGCGCGCCCGGAATGGCTTTCTCTTCCTCAGCCCACTCACCCAAATCGATCAGCTGGCAGCGCTTGCAGCAGAACGGACGAAATGGGCTCTGCTCGCCCCAAACAACATCGGTCTGGCAGGTAGGGCATTTCACCACAGTAATCGGTGTGGTAGGTGTGTTGGATTGCGTCACTAGTTACCTCAGCAAATCGCTAGTTTAAATTCTATCGTCTCGGCAATACCGGTGCCTTCTTCAAACGGCATGAAGCGGATGGCAAACCGGCTGCGGTGTCCTGATATCATAGGGTAGACACCATGGCTGGGGCAAATCTCAAGCCGGATCAAACTGGTTTCGTCCGCTTCATGCTGGAAGAAACCGCCGCGAGCGACTTGGTTTTGGAACTGGCCGCTTTCTCTGACTAATTTGAGCCACAGGTTGAGGGCTACGCTCAGCTCCTTGATTTGGGACAGCCAGTTGGTCAGATCATTTTGCTTGTGGGCCAGTGGCAGGTGCAGCCAATGGTGCAGCGTCGGAAGGTCAAAGCAGCAGCTGCCCCCGGGGATCGACAGGCGTTGCTTGATCCCGCCGAGGAAGCGATCTTCACGAAGTTCCTGGCCAAGACGGTTGGCCGTTAGCAATTGATGCTGGGCCAACTCTAGTTGGTCCAGTAATGCCAGCAGAGCGGTTTGATCAACCCCTTCAATATTAAGCCACTGCTTGAGGCGGCCACGCTGTTTCTCTAGGTCTTTGGCAAGCTCTGACTTGACCTGGATCTGATCGAGGATTTCCAGCAAATCAAACAGAGCGCGGAAGAATAGCTGATGTTGCCAGGGATCCGTCAGTTCGCTGGCATGCTGCATTTGGCGGATCAGGTACTCTAGGCGAAGGTAAATACGTACCTTCTCGTTCAACGGGTGTTCAAAGCGGTTTACTTGCATATCAACGTACCCAAATTAGTTAGCACTGCGGTGTATTGTTTTGCTGGCGGCTCAGCGCCAGGTATTCTTGGTGCAGTCTGGCAACTTGCTGCTCAAGGTTGTCACCATTGCCATTATTGCAGATCACATCATCGGCGGCGGCAAGGCGCTGCTCGCGGCTGGCCTGGGAGGCCAGAATGCTACGGATCTGCTCGGCAGAGACGTTGTCCCGCTGCTGGGTGCGGGCGATCTGGGTCTCTTCATCGACATCGACCACCAGCAAGCGGTTGGTCATCACCTGTAGGTTATTTTCCACCATAAGCGGGACAACCAGCAAGCAATACGGTGATTGGGCGGCGGCAATATCCTGCTGCATTTTTTCCCGGATCATCGGATGCAATAACTGGTTAAGCCACTCTTTTAGCTGGTGATCACTGAAGATGGCTTCACGCAGCTTACTGCGATTGAGCGAGCCATCTGTCAGCAAGATGTCAGAACCCAGTCGCTCAACAATCGCTTGCAAACCGGCACTGCCGGGCTCTACCACTTCGCGGGCAACGATGTCGGCATCGATGATATCAATGCGCTGGGCGGCAAAGAGATTGGCAACCGTGGTTTTGCCGCTACCGATCCCGCCAGTCAATCCTATAACAAAAGCCATAAATTAAAGTCCCAGATAAGCGGTTAGATACCAGTTGAGCAGAGGCTCACCCCACAAGATGGCGACCCAGCCAGCCATGGCCAGATAAGGGCCGAAAGAGAACGGCTGTTGACCGTCGGCTTGTTGGCGGCGCATCATGATAATGCCGCAGATAGCCCCCACGAGTGAAGAGAACAGCACCACAAACGGTAACAGTTGCCAGCCCAGCCAAGCCCCCAGTGCTGCCAGTAGCTTGAAGTCGCCGTAGCCCATGCCCTCCTTGCCCGTTAGTAGTTTGAAGGTCCAGTACAGGCTCCATAGCGAGAGGTAACCGGCCATGGTGCCGATGACGGCATCTTGCAGACTGACCGGGGAGATCCCCAGTAGCGACAGCAGCAAGCCAGCCCACATCAGCGGGAGGGTGATCTGATCCGGCAGCAGCATTTTGTCGATGTCGATAAAGGTCAGGGCGATCAGGGCAAAGCTGAACAGGATCACCGCCAATGACCAGGTAGAAGCCGGTAGAAAGAGGGCAACCGTGGTACTGATCACCGCGGTTAAGAGCTCGATTGCCGGGTAACGGCCGCTGATGCTGGCTTTGCAGTTGCGGCATTGACCTTTGAGCAGCAGCCAACTGATCACCGGAATGTTATCCCACATGCTGATTGGATGCTGGCAGTGCGGGCAGCGCGAGCGTGGGAGGCTGAGGTTGAAGGTGCCTGTGTCCTGCTGTGGGCCTAGCTCGGGGAAATACTCGGTGCAGTCGGCTCTCCATTGGCGCTCCATCATGATTGGCAGGCGGTAGATCACCACGTTGAGGAAGCTACCTACCAGCAATCCGAAAATGGCAGCAAAAACAGGAAATAACCAAGGATAGACAGACAGCAGCGTCATGAAAAAGCTCTCATATTACTCAATGGAGATATTGTAGGGGAAATGGATCTTGGATCCTAGGGGAAGAGAGCCTAGATCTTAGAACCTGGCTCCTAGATGCTGGCAGATATGGGGCATAGGAGGTGTTGGCCCTAGGTCCTAGTTTTTACCCAACCACACTCATCAGCTTGAACACTGGCATATACATGGCGATCAGCAACCCGCCGATCAGGCCGCCGAGGAACAGGATGATCAGGGGCTCGAGGATTTTCCCCAGATTATCGACGGTATTGTCGACATCGTCCTCGTAGGTAATGGCAATTTTGTTGAGCATATCGTCAATGGAGCCGGATTCCTCGCCGATCATCACCATTTGCAGCATCAGCTCGGGGAAGACCCCGCTGTGGCGTAGCGCCAGATGCAGTGGCATGCCGGCCGCGGTATTGCCGTGGGCACCTTCGATCGCTTGCTCGATAAAGCGGTTGCCCGCCGTTCTACCAGCCGCTTCCAACCCGCTCAGCAGTGGGATCCCCGACGAGAAGGTAGTGGCAAGGGTGCGGGCAAAACGGGCAATGGCGGCTTTGCGCATGATGGGGCCCACAATGGGGATCATCAGCAGTAAGCGGTGAACCCGCAGCTTGTGTTTGTCTGATTTACGGTAAGCGGTAATGGAAAAGATGATCGCCAGCAGCAAGCCCAGCGCGAGGTAGGGGCCATGGCTGATCATGAGGTTTGATACATTAATGACCCATTGGGTAAACCATGGCAGTTCAGCACCAAAGCTTTTGAATATATTGGCAAATTGCGGGATCACGAAAATCAGCATCAGCACGGTGACGATAATCGCCGTCAGGGTCACCATCGACGGGTAGATCATCGCCTTGATCACCTTCTGGCGCATGGATTCGTTTTTTTCGCGGTAGGTGGCAAGGCGATTGAAGGCTTCAGCCAAGTGGCCGGTTTGCTCGCCGGTAGCGACCAGATCGCAGTAGAAATCATCAAACAGCGGCGAGCTGGTATGCAAGGCTCTGGCAAGGCTTGAGCCGGCTTCGACCTGGTTGCTGACCATGGTCAGTGTGGCCCTGGCCTCGGCTTTGTGGTGGCTCTGTGCAATGAGTTTGAGGGCCTGCACCACGGGCACGCCGGAGTTCACCATGGTGGCGAGCTGGCGGGTGATCGCGGAGACATCTGTGGCCATGAACTGGTTCCTACGCTTGCTCAGTGTCGAGGGCTGGTGGCGCTTGATCTTGCGTACCTGGATCTGCTGCTCGCCGAGCTTGGCGCGGATCTCCTGCTCCTGAAAGCCGAGCATGACACCTGACAAGCGCTTGCCGGTTGGGTTGATCCCACGCCAGCGGTAATAACGTATTTTTCTGTCCTTGGCCATGGGGAGTTCCTTATTTGCTAGACGTTGTATTTAGTGAGTGCTGGTTCAAGCGAAATGCAGGACACGCTGAAGCTCGGCGAGGCTGGTGGTGCCCTGGCAGAGCTTTTCGATACCGGCTTGCCGGAGGGTGATCATGCCGTGCTGGCAGGCGATATCCTCCAGCTCCAAGGTACTGGCTCCCTGCAACAGGGCGTGTGACAACGGCCTTGAGAAGGGCATCACTTCATAAATTCCGACCCGTCCCAGGTAGCCCTTGTTGCAGTCATCACAGCCGTTAGGACTGGCCTTGAACAGCTCGGCGCCTGGCGGGATCTCGAGTCTGGCGCGAAGCAGCGGGTCGAGATCGTCCGGCTGTTTGCAGTGGTGGCACAGCCGCCTAGCCAGGCGCTGGGCGATGATCAGGCTGAGCGACGAGGCCAAATTGAAATCCTCGATCCCCATATTGGTCAGGCGGGTGATGGTCTCGGCTGCCGAGTTGGTATGCAGGGTCGATAGCACCAGGTGGCCGGTTTGCGCCGCTTTTACCGCAATGCCCCCGGTTTCGAGATCGCGGATTTCGCCCACCATCACCACGTCCGGATCCTGACGCAGAAAAGCCCGCAATGCTTCGGCAAAACCCAAGCCGGCGACGGGGTTGATCTGGACCTGGTTGATCCCCGGCAGGTTGATCTCTATCGGGTCTTCGGCAGTGGAGATATTCCGCGCTTCGGTGTTGAGGATCTTCAGCCCTGAATAGAGCGAGACGGTTTTGCCGCTTCCGGTCGGCCCGGTCATCAGGATCATCCCCTGCGGCTGGTTTAACGCGTCAAGGTAGGCCTGTTTTTGCCCGTCGTTATAACCGAGGTGATCGATATCCAGCTTGCTACTGCTGCTATCGAGGATCCGCAATACGATTTTCTCACCCCACATGGTCGGCAGGGTCGATACCCGCAGATCCACCGACACGGTTTCGGACAGTTTGAGCTTGATCCGACCATCTTGCGGTATTCGCCGCTCGGCAATATTGAGCCGCGACATGACTTTTAGTCGGGTCGACAGGCGGCGCGACAGGTTGGCCGGCGGGGTGGCATACTGGTGCAAAATACCGTCGCAGCGCAAGCGGATCCGGTAGTGTTTCTCGTAAGGCTCGAAATGGATATCCGAGGCATGTTTGCGCAGGGCATCGAGCAGGGTTTGGTTGATGTAGCGGGTGACCGGGGCACTGTCGCTGCTGAGGTCGGTGGTGTCATCAATCAGCTCGCCATCGCTGAGCTCCACCAGTTCGGTCAGCTCAGTTTCGCTGATCCCGCGCTGCGGTGCGTGCTGTTCGGTGCCTTTGAGCTCGCTGCCGTAAACTCGGCGGAGTGCCGCCTCGAGCTGTTTGTATTCCAGCAGCATTGGCTCGACATGCTTACCGGTGGCAAAGCGGAAGTCATCGAGGGCATCGAGATAGGTGGGGTCGCACAGGCCGATGAACAGGGTGTTGTCGGTATGGGTAAGTGGCAGTACCCGGTGGCGCAGGATCAAATCACGCAGGTTGAGGGTCTTGCAGCACTCGGCGTAGTCATACTGGTGGGCATCGACCAAGGCAACGGCAAAAATCACTTCCAGCTGGCGCGCCAGATCCTGGCTGGTCATGATCCCAAGGCCAATCAATGCCGCCGGTACCGACAGTTTTTCAGCCTGTACCTGGTCAACCACCTGTTGCAACTGCACCGGGCTGATCAGCTCAGCCTGGTGCAGAATTGAAGCAAGGTTGGTGTACATTAGCTTGCTGGGCACCAGTCTGTATAGCCATCACCTGTACAACTGATGACCCAAACAACACCATTAGTTGTTAAATTAGGAGTTAATCTAACAGTAGCAGAAGTAGGAAGAGAGCCTTTTGCGACAACCGTTGCTTCTACAATACCTGTTGCTGTTCCAAGAGTTGCTTGTGCTACTGTCGAGTCAATAGTGAAATCATCTGAAGCACTTTTTTGAAAGTGCTGCTGACTTGGGACACCACCATTACCACTCGAACAGTCAGCTTTACCATCAAGCAGGCAAATTCCTACAGCTGTTTTAAATGCAGCAGTAGCGCTTAGCATTTCACTAGCATGAGCTCGTTTAGTGTAATTCTGGTATGCAGGCACAGCAAATGCGCTGATAATCCCAATAATCGCCACCACTATCATCAACTCAATCAGCGTAAAGCCTTTTTGTCCTTTCATTGTTGTTGTCCTTGTTTTCTAGCCATGAATGTAAAGTAGGCTCAGCATACGCCTGATATGCAATCGGTTTTAATGGTGATGAAAGGTTGCTGGAAATGTGCCGGGAAAATGATCAGCGGCTTACAGTCGTTGATCATTTTTTTGCGACTCGGTGAAGGGAAATGGCGCTGCTGTCGAGGCGTTTAAGTCGGTGGTTTTCCGGTTAAGGTGTTGATTTTATTGTCAATTAAAGCGAATCTTTGCTCGTGAACCATACCCCGAAACAAAAACAGGCTCCCGAAGGAACCTGCTCAACAATCAAGACCAGAAGCGGCGACGCTTATTTGAAGCGCATCGACAAATCCATCGCCTTGAGGTGCTTGGTCAGTGCGCCGACCGAGATGTAATCGACACCGGTTTGGGCAAACTCGCGGATGGTCTCCAGCGTCACGTTGCCGGAGTTCTCCAGCGCGGCGCGGCCGGCGTTGATTTTCACTGCTTGGCGCATCATGTCGGTGGTGAAGTTGTCCAGCATGATGATGTCGGCACCGGCATCAATGGCCTGCTGCAGTTCGTCCAGCGACTCGGTCTCGACTTCAACCGGCTTGCCCGGGTTGAGCTGCTTGGCGGTGCTGATGGCTTGCTCGATACCGCCGCAGGCGATGATGTGGTTTTCCTTGATCAGGTACGCATCGAACACACCGATACGGTGGTTGTAACCGCCGCCGCAGGTCACGGCATATTTCAGCGCGCTGCGCAGGCCCGGAATCGTTTTGCGGGTATCAAGCAGGCGGCACTCGGTGCCTTCCAGCTGCTTGGCATATTCGGCAACGGTAGTGGCACAGCCAGACAGGGTCTGGATGAAGTTCATCGCGTTGCGCTCGCCGGTCAGCAGAATGCGTGACGGGCCGCGCAGGGTGCACAGGGTCTGGTTCGGCTCGACCTTGTCGCCGTCTTCGACATGCCACTCAATGCTGACTTCGCCGCCCAGCTGGCGGAACACTTCCTCGGCCCACATCTGGCCGCAGAACATACCGTGTTCGCGGGTGATGATGGTGGCGATCCCTTGGCTGTCTGCCGGGATCAGGCTGGCCGTAATGTCGCGGCCGGCATCAATCTCGCCGCCGAGATCTTCGCGCAGGGTGTCGGCAACGGCACGGGTAATTTCAAGGGGAAGCTGCTGTTTAAGGTAATTCAAGCGCGATTCGCTGTCGTGCTTCTTTTCCATTTGAGTCATGACACATCCGTAGCAAGGTTTGGCTGCTGAATAGGGGCGGGAGCCGCTCCTGGGTTAACTGGCGCTGATCATACCGCGATGTGGGGTGAGATCCTAGGTGCGAGTGCCTAGTTCCTGGGAAAAGCGGGAAAAGGCGGTGCTAGAGAGGCAGGGGTAGCGGTGCTATGGTACTGAGGTGCTATGGCCCTATGGATTAAAAGCGGAACCATGGAAAATAATAGTTCCATGGATAGCCAAATAAAAAATAAAGGTTTGACATAGGCTTTTGGCTCAACGAGCCTAGCCACAGGACCACAGGACCACAGGACCACAGGACCACAGGACCACAGGACCACAGGACCACAGGACCACAGGACCACAGGACCACAGGACCACAGGACCACAGGACCACAGGACCACAGGACCACAGGACTTAACAATGTTAACAATTAATCAAGACCACTGGCTGGAAGGGGTCAAGCATGTGCCTTCGCCGTTCCATGATGCCAGGCCGGATAGTGACGATATTTCGCTGTTGGTTGTACATAATATCAGCTTGCCGCCGGGCCAATTTGGCGGTCCGTATATCGAGCAGCTATTTACCGGTACCCTAAAACCTGACGAACATCCCTATTTTGAGTTAATTTCCGGTTTTCGGGTATCGGCTCACTGTCTAATTATGCGAAATGGCGATATTATCCAGTTCGTTCCGTTTGACTGTCGGGCTTGGCATGCGGGTGTGTCGACCTTTGCAGGCCGTGATAAGTGCAACGACTATTCGATCGGAATTGAACTGGAAGGAACGGATACCCTGCCTTACACCCAGGCCCAGTACGATACCCTTGCCGCACTCACCCGGGTGCTGCTCGACAATTACCCCCGCATGGATGCCAGCCGGATCACCGGCCACGAGTTTATCGCCCCCGGGCGAAAAACCGACCCGGGTTTGGCATTTGATTGGCTTGCCTATAAGTCTTCAATATTGCTCAAGTAATCGCCAGTCAGTGCGAGTGCTGGTGAGAAAATTGGCGGGAAAATGTAACAAACAATTGGTCTGACCATTGTTTGTTTTCTCGTCAAAGATTGCCCTAACCCCTGTTGACCACTAGTGTTTGTGATGTTTTAACAAGTTTTCATAATTTGAAATTTTTGTTAAATCACCCCTCGTTCTATGATTTCAATCAAGTTGTCGGTAGACATCTTCAATTATTTCTGTAAAATTTCCTCCCATAGTTAAATTGGTAATACCAATTATCCGCATTCCGGACTACCTTGAAACGTATAAGTACAACCAAGAACCAATAACGAATGACTTATAAACGAATCCGCCAACCCAAGCTCTCCGATGCTATCGAGCAGGAACTGGAGCATCTGATCCTCGAGGGAATCCTATCCCCGGGGCAGCAGCTGCCGCCTGAACGTGAGCTTGCCAAGCAATTCGATGTTTCTCGCCCGTCTGTCCGTGAAGCTATCCAGCGCCTTGAGGCAAAAAAACTGCTCACGCGCCGCCAGGGTGGCGGTACCTTTGTGACCGAAAAGCTATGGCAGAGCTTTTCCGAGCCACTGTTGGAACTCCTCTCCGCCCACCCAGAGACCCAGCTTGACCTGCTGGAGTCGCGCCATGCCCTTGAAGGCCTGGCTGCCTACTACGCCGCCCTGCGCGGCAACCAAGAAGATTTCACCCGTATTCGTGACTGCCATTCGCGGATACAGGAAGCCCAGCAGCAAGGTGATTTGCCGGCCGAAGCCGCCGCTGTGATGCAATACCTGATTGCGGTGACTGAGTCCGCACACAACGTGGTATTGCTCCATATCATCCGTAGCCTTGCCCCTCTGCTGGAGCAAAACGTATTACAAAACTTTGAGCTCCTGAACCGTCGCCCCGATGTGGTGGAAAAGGTGCGCAATCATCGAGCCAACATTGTCCAGGCGATTGTTTCGGGGGAACCCGTACAGGCCCGCGACGCATCGCATGCACATTTGGCTTATATCGAGGAAACCTTGTTGGATTTATCGCGCGAAGACAGTAGACGAGAACGCTCTCTTCGACGCATTCAACAACGCAAGGACGGGCTGGATTAGTACCCCTCATATAAGCCGAGGGCACTAGTAAACAGTCGCGACATTGTTAGTTTTGTAGATTATCAACGAAAGGATAGATCGCATGTCTGAAGTCATGAAAAATGACGTGGATGCACTGGAAACTCAAGAGTGGCTAGCAGCCCTAGAGTCAGTCGTTCGTGAAGAAGGTGTAGAACGCGCCCAGTTCCTACTTGAGCAAGTACTGGACAAGGCTCGTCTTGATGGCGTAGATATGCCAACCGGTATCACTACCAACTACATCAACACCATCCCATCAGATCAAGAACCCGCTTACCCTGGCGACACAACGCTTGAGCGCCGTATCCGCGCGATCATCCGTTGGAATGCGGCAATGATCGTACTGCGCGGCTCTAAGAAAGACCTAGAGCTTGGCGGTCACATGGCTTCATTCCAGTCTGCTGCAGCGTTCTACGAGACCTGTTTCAACCACTTCTTCCGTGCGCCGAACGAGAAGGACGGTGGTGACCTAGTATACTACCAAGGCCACATTGCCCCTGGTATCTACTCTCGTGCGTTCGTTGAAGGTCGTCTGACCGAAGAGCAGCTAGACAACTTCCGTCAGGAAGTAGACGGCAAAGGTATCCCTTCATACCCGCACCCTAAACTCATGCCTGAGTTCTGGCAGTTCCCAACCGTATCTATGGGTCTGGGTCCAATTTCTGCTATCTACCAAGCACGTTTCCTTAAGTACCTAGACGGCCGTGGCCTGAAAGATACGTCAGAGCAGCGCGTATATGCGTTCCTGGGTGACGGTGAGATGGATGAGCCAGAATCACGTGGTGCCATTTCTTTCGCTGCGCGTGAGAAACTGGACAACCTATGCTTCCTAATCAACTGTAACCTACAGCGTCTTGACGGTCCGGTAATGGGTAACGGCAAGATCATCCAAGAGCTAGAAGGCCTATTCAAAGGTGCTGGCTGGAACGTGGTTAAAGTTATCTGGGGTAACAACTGGGATTCTCTACTGGCGAAAGACACCTCGGGCAAGCTGCTGCAGCTGATGAACGAGACTATCGACGGTGATTACCAGACATTCAAGTCGAAAGACGGCGCTTACGTACGTGAGCACTTCTTCGGTAAGTACCCAGAAACTGCGGCACTGGTTGCAGACATGACTGATGACGAAATCTTCGCCCTTAAGCGTGGTGGTCACGAGTCATCTAAGCTGTACGCGGCATACAAGAACGCGGCAGAAACCAAAGGCCGTCCAACGGTTATCCTTGCTAAGACTGTTAAAGGTTACGGCATGGGTGAAGCGGCTGAAGGTAAGAACATTGCGCACCAGGTAAAGAAGATGGACATGTCTTCTGTTATGCACCTGCGTGACCGCCTAGGCCTACAAGACCTAGTCTCTGACGAAGACGTGAAGAACCTGCCTTACCTGAAACTGGAAGAAGGTTCGAAAGAGCACGAGTACCTACACGCTCGTCGTAACGCACTTCACGGCTACACGCCACAGCGCCTGCCTAACTTCACCGAGGAGCTAGTGCTTCCAGAAGTTGAAGAGTTCAAACCGCTGCTAGAAGAGCAGAAGCGTGACATCTCTACCACGATGGCATTCGTTCGTGCGCTAAACGTTCTACTTAAGAACAAGAACATCGGTAAGAACATCGTTCCTATCATTGCTGACGAAGCACGTACTTTCGGTATGGAAGGTCTGTTCCGTCAAATCGGTATCTACAACCCGCACGGCCAGCAGTACACGCCGCAGGACCGTGACATCGTTTCTTACTACAAAGAAGCGACGTCGGGCCAGGTACTACAGGAAGGTATCAACGAGCTAGGTGCAATGTCTTCATGGGTTGCTGCAGCAACGTCATACAGCACCAACGATCTTCCAATGATCCCGTTCTACATCTACTACTCAATGTTCGGCTTCCAGCGTGTGGGCGACATGGCGTGGATGGCAGGTGACCAGCAGGCGCGTGGTTTCCTACTGGGTGCGACAGCAGGTCGTACTACCCTGAACGGTGAAGGTCTACAGCACGAAGACGGTCACAGCCACATCATGGCTAACACTGTTCCTAACTGTATCTCTTACGACCCAACGTTCGCTTACGAAGTTGCTGTGATCATGCAAGACGGTATCCGTCGCATGTACGGCGAGCAAGAGAACGTGTTCTACTACCTAACGGTAATGAACGAAAACTACGCGATGCCAGCAATGCCAGAAGGCGTTGAAGAAGGCATCCGTAAGGGTATCTACAAGCTAGAATCTTACGCGGGTGATAAGTCTAAAGTTCAGCTAATGAGCTCGGGCACTATCATGAACGAAGTTCGCAAAGCAGCACAGATCCTAAGCGACGACTACGGTATCGCTTCTGACATCTACTCTGTGACGTCTTTCAACGAACTAACGCGTGAAGGTCAAGACGTAGAGCGCTACAACATGCTTCACCCTGAAGCAGAAGCGAAAGTACCGTACATCGCACAGGTTATGGGCACTGAGCCAGCGATCGCTGCAACGGACTACATGAAGAACTACGCAGAGCAAGTTCGTGCATTCATGCCTTCTGAGTCTTTCAAAGTACTTGGTACTGACGGTTTCGGCCGCTCTGACAGCCGTGCGAACCTACGCCGCCACTTCGAAGTTAACGCTGGCTACGTAGTTGTTGCTGCACTGACTGAACTGGCTAAGCGTGGTGATGTTGAGAAATCTGTAATTGCTGAAGCAATCGCGAAGTTCGACATCGACGCTGACAAGATCAACCCGCTATACGCGTAAGAGGCAAATTAAACATGGCAATCGAAATTAATGTACCTGACATCGGTGCGGATGAGGTTGAAGTAACTGAGATCCTTGTAAGCGTTGGCGACAAGGTTGAAGAAGAGCAGTCTCTGATCACTGTAGAAGGCGACAAGGCTTCTATGGAAGTACCAGCTTCTCAGGCGGGTATCGTTAAAGAAATCAAAGTGGCTGAAGGCGACAAGGTTTCTACCGGTTCTCTAATCATGATTTTCGAAGCCGAGGGTGCTGCAGCTGCAGCACCTGCTCCTGCGGCTGAAGCAGCGCCTGCTGCTCCAGCTCCAGCAGCAGCGGCTCCTGCTACTTCAGAGCTTAAAGAAGTTCACGTACCGGATATTGGTGGCGACGAAGTAGAAGTAACTGAAATCATGGTTGCCGTTGGCGACAGCATCGAAGAAGAGCAGTCTCTTCTTACTGTTGAAGGCGACAAAGCATCAATGGAAGTACCTGCACCATTCGCTGGTACTCTAAAAGAGATCAAAGTAGCGGCAGGCGATAAAGTATCGACAGGCTCTCTTATCATGATCTTCGAAACCGCTGGTGCAGCTCCTGCAGCAGCGCCTGCGGCAGCTCCGGCTGCAGCTCCTGCAGCGGCAGCTGACCAAGAAGTTAACGTACCGGACATCGGTGGCGACGAAGTAGAAGTGACTGAAATCATGGTTGCGGTAGGCGACATGATTGAAGAAGAGCAGTCTCTGATCACTGTTGAAGGTGACAAGGCTTCTATGGAAGTCCCTGCACCGTTCGCTGGTAAGGTTAAAGAGATCAAGATTGCAGCAGGTGACAAAGTGTCGACTGGCTCGCTAATCATGGTATTCGAAGTTGCTGGCGCAGCACCTGTAGCTGCTCCTGCGGCAGCAGCCCCAGCACCTGCTCCAGCAGCAGCGCCAGCGCCAGCGGCGGCAGCTCCTGCATCTACCGGTGATTTCCAGGAGAACAACGATTACGCTCACGCGTCTCCAGTTGTTCGCCGTCTTGCTCGCGAGTTCGGTGTTAACCTGTCTAAGGTTAAAGGTACTGGTCGTAAGAACCGTATCCTGAAAGAAGACGTTCAGAACTTCGTTAAAGATGCGCTTAAGCGTCTTGAGGCGGGTAGCGCGGCATCTGGCAAGGGTGATGGCTCTGCGCTGGGTCTACTACCATGGCCGAAAGTTGATTTCAGCAAGTTCGGTGAGACTGAAACTAAGCCTCTTTCTCGCATCAAGAAGATCTCTGGCGCCAACCTGCACCGTAACTGGGTAATGATCCCTCACGTTACACAGTGGGACAACGCAGACATCACTGAGCTGGAAGCATTCCGTAAAGAGCAGAATGCTATCGAAGCGAAGAAAGATACTGGCATGAAGATCACTCCGCTTGTATTCATCATGAAAGCGGTAGCGAAAGCGCTAGAAGCCTTCCCAGCGTTCAACGCTTCGCTGTCTGAAGACAACGAGAGCCTGATCCTGAAGAAGTACGTAAACGTGGGTATCGCCGTAGATACACCAAATGGCCTGGTTGTTCCTGTGTTCAAAGACGTGAACAAGAAAGGTATTTACGAGCTATCTGAAGAGCTAATGGCAGTGTCTAAGAAGGCACGTGCTGGCAAGCTAACTGCTGCTGACATGCAGGGTGGCTGTTTCACTATCTCAAGCCTAGGCGGTATCGGCGGCACTGCGTTCACACCAATCGTGAATGCACCAGAAGTTGGTATCCTGGGTGTATCTAAGTCTGAAATGAAGCCTGTGTGGAACGGCAAAGAGTTCGAACCACGCCTACAGCTTCCACTGTCTCTATCATACGACCACCGTGTGATCGATGGCGCGGAAGGTGCTCGCTTCATCACATACCTGAACGCGTGTCTGTCTGACATTCGCCGTCTGGTACTTTAAGGTTTCCTAACCAACCTCCATGCCTGCAAAAGCGGGCATGGAAGTGTTGTGTAGCTCACAGGCTATAGCAATTTACTTTTCAGTTTGTTAACACCTCTGTAAAATCGTTAGCCAGCTGAAACAAAAAGTAGAACACGAATACTTAGCCTGTTAGGGATAAAAGACTTACAACGAGGTCATGATGAGTAAAGAAATTAAAGCCCAGGTAGTGGTGTTGGGTTCAGGCCCTGCAGGTTACTCTGCGGCATTCCGTAGCGCCGACCTAGGCCTAGATACGGTACTAATCGAAAAATACAGCACACTTGGTGGTGTATGTCTAAACGTGGGTTGTATCCCATCTAAAGCCCTGCTTCACGTTGCTAAAGTTATCGAAGAAGCAAAAGCGATGGCTGAGCACGGCGTGGTATTCGGTGAGCCTCAAACCGATATCAACAAGATCCGTGTATGGAAAGAAAAAGTAATTACCCAACTGACAGGCGGTCTTGGCGGTATGGCTAAGATGCGTAAAGTTAACGTGGTTAACGGCTACGGTAAGTTTACTGGTCCTAACACTATCGTTGTTGAGGGCGAAGACGGTCCAACAACTGTAACTTTCGACAACGCTATCGTTGCGGCAGGTTCTCGTCCTATCGAGCTACCGTTCATCCCGCACGAAGACCCACGTATCTGGGACTCAACTGATGCCCTTGAGCTGAAAGAAGTGCCTGAAAAGCTACTTGTCATGGGTGGCGGTATCATCGGCCTTGAGATGGGTACGGTATACCATGCGCTGGGTTCGCAGATCGATGTGGTTGAGATGTTCGATCAGGTTATCCCTGCTGCTGACAAAGACATCGTTAAAGTTTTCACCAAGCGCATCAAGAAGAAATTCAACCTGATGCTAGAAACCAAAGTAACCGCTGTTGAAGCGCGTGAAGACGGTATCTACGTATCAATGGAAGGTAAGAAAGCCCCTGCTGAGCCGGTACGTTACGATGCTGTTCTTGTGGCAATCGGCCGTGTACCAAACGGTAAGCTGATCGACGCAGAGAAAGCGGGTATCGAAGTTGACGAGCGCGGCTTCATCAACGTTGACAAGCAGATGCGTACTAACGTTCCTCACATCCACGCTATCGGTGACATCGTTGGCCAGCCAATGCTTGCTCACAAAGGTGTGCATGAAGGCCACGTTGCTGCTGAAGTTATTTCTGGTAAGAAGCACTACTTCGATCCTAAAGTTATTCCTTCAATCGCTTACACCGAGCCAGAAGTAGCATGGGTTGGTAAGACCGAGAAAGAAGCAAAAGCTGAAGGCATCAACTACGAAGTGGCGACATTCCCATGGGCAGCTTCTGGCCGTGCAATCGCTTCTGACTGTGCCGACGGTATGACGAAGATGATCTTCGACAAAGACACTCACCGTGTGATCGGTGGTGCTATCGTGGGTACTAACGGTGGTGAGCTGCTGGGTGAAATCGGTCTGGCGATCGAGATGGGCTGTGATGCAGAGGATATCGCTCTGACTATCCACGCCCACCCAACGCTACACGAATCTGTAGGTCTGGCTGCTGAGGTATTCGAAGGTTCAATCACTGACCTTCCTAACCCGAAAGCCGTTAAGCGTAAGTAATTACGGCTTTGCTAGCGGATATGAAAAAAGCGCCTTCGGGCGCTTTTTTGGTATTTTGGGGCTAGGAAGAGCCAAAAACTTGGCTTGAATTTGAGGTTCGCAGAACCTAGAACCCAGAAAACAACAAGGAGGGCCTAAACCCTCCTTGCCGTTTGCTTTTATTTCTTCGCTATCGTATCACGCTTAGAGCGTGAACGTGCCGACCATGTCATCCAGGCGCTTGGACAGATCGCGCAGTGCTTGGCTTGACTGGGCTAGCTGCGAAGCGGTATCGGCAGTGCGTTGGGTCGCTTCGTTGATTTCCTCGATATTGCAGTTGATATCGCAGACCACGGTGGACTGCTCTTCCGTTGCGGTGGCGACCTGGGTATTCATGTCGGAAATCAGGGTGATGCGATCGGAGATCGACAGCAGGGCGCCGGAGGCCTCGTCCGCTGCCGAGACGCCATCGGAGGTGAGCTGGCGGCTCTGCACCATCGCGCTGACTGCGTTGCTGGCTTCTTCCTGCAGGCGGTTGATCATCGCCTGGATCTCATCGGTCGAATCGGCGGTGCGGCTGGCCAAGCTGCGTACCTCGTCGGCCACCACAGCAAAGCCGCGGCCCTGCTCGCCGGCGCGGGCCGCCTCAATTGCGGCGTTGAGCGCCAGCAAATTGGTTTGCTCGGAGATACCGCGGATCACATCCAGAATACTGCCAATGGCCTGGGTGTTGCTGGCCAGCGACTCAATCACTTCGCTGACCTGGGTCACATCATTGGCGAGCTGGTTAATGGTATCGCGGGCCTGGCTGACCACCTGCTGGCCGCTCTGGGTTTCGTTTTCGGCATTATGCGCGGCATCGGCTGCGTGCGCGGCATTGCTGGCAATTTCGTTGACGGTGGCACCCATTTCATTGATAGCCGTGACGACCTGCAGGGTACGGTCACGTTGGCTGTGGCTGGTATCCAAGGTGATTTCAGCCTGCTGGGCGACAGACTCGGCCGCTTCGCGGAGGCTGTTGCCGGTTTCGGCGACCTCTTTGACCGAGTAGTGGATCTTGCCGATGAAACTATTGAAGCCCGCGGAGAGCTGGGCAATTTCATCATTGCCTGATACTTCAATACGGTGGCGCAGATCCCCTTCGCCTTCACCGAGATCTTTAAACATAGCGGCCAGGCGGGAAATCGGCTGGGTGATATTGCTACCGAGCCAAATGGCAAGTAACACAAACGCGGCGGCGATGCCGGCGGTCCACAGCATGATTTGCTGGCGGGCCTGATTCAGCTCGGCAAAGGCTTCTTCCAGGGGCAATTGGGCAACCACATACCAGTTCATGGATGGGATGTAGCTGGTAGCCACCAACACATCTTGGCCGTTGATGGTGTGCTGGACGACATTGAAATCATCCTTGGCCAGTAAGGTAGCGGCCGCTTGCTGGCCGTACAGGTTCGCGAGCTGCATTTTGCCCATTACGCCACGGTCGCGATGGATCTGCACTTGGCCTTGGCCGTCAGCGAGGAAGACAAAGCCGGTTTTTTCCAGCTGGAACTGGTTGATGAAGCGGCTCATCTCGGCGAGGGACTTGGAAAGGCCGGCCATACCTTTGCCATTTAGCTGCTGGTAGTTGACGAACAGTTTGACGTCGCCGTTTGATTCGCGGAAGACACTGAGCGATCGGGCTTGCCCCGAGCGGGTGAAATCATAGAACCAGCCATCTTGCTGCGGGGTCAGGCGGCGCAGAAATCCGTCCTGATTCCAGTAGTCGCCACTGGTACGATCAGCAATAGAGGCATCGAACAATTGGTACTGGTTTTTGATATCATTCAGGCGCCGGATTATTTTGCTTTCATCGGCTTGCGATCTGCCATCATGATAGAGGTCAGTAATGAAGCGGCTGGTGGCCAGTTGCTCGGCGGCAGCCAGCATCAGTGATACTTCCTTATCGATGCTATTGCGGATTTGCAGCAGGGTAGCCGGTAGCTCCGACTGCAGTAAGCGGTTTTCGACCACTTGCCTTGCTTGCTTTTGGCTGATGATGCCAACGAGCAGGGTAGAAGCGAGAACCGCAAGGACCATAGCCAGGATCAGCTTTTGTTTGATTGTGAATTGGTTGAACTTCATAGTCTTTTATAGTTTTGTCTGACGATGTGAACGGTGTGTACGTTCACGGAATAAGTAGCCCATGACCCAAGAACAGCCATTTGCGGCAACTCACAGTGTGATATGTTATCTGCACAACGGTTGCAGAACTTTAGTGCTAGGTATCACATTTTTGTGCTTGTTCAGCGTTTCTTTTTCTTCTGTGGCCTTTGCCGAGCAGCGACCTAAGATCGGCGTGGTACTCGGTGGCGGCGGTGCCAAAGGTGCCGCCCATATCGGGGTACTCAAAGCGCTGGAAGATCTTCATATTCCGGTCGACTATATTGCAGGGACCAGTATGGGCGCTTATGTCGGCGGTTTGTACGCGACTGGGATGAGTGCCGATGAAATCGAGGCATTGCTGACCAGCGTGGATTGGGATCGGGGCTATCAAGACCGGGTGATGCGGAGTGACCGTCGGGTCAGGGAAAAGCAACAAGAAGACCGATACCAGGTGACGAGTGAGCTTGGGTTTGGGTTTTGGGAGCTCAAAGCGCCGCGGGGGATTGTCCAGGGCCAGACCATGGGGGAGATCCTGCGCTCGACCTCCGGCAGCCTGCCGGTGTTTGACAGTTTTGATGACATGGTGATCCCATACCGGGCGGTGGCGACGGATATTGAAAACTTGCAGCCGGTGGTATTGGACAAGGGAGATTTGGCCGAGGTGATGCAGGCCAGTATGTCGATACCGGGCCTGCTGCCACCGAAAGAGCTTAACGATAAGCTGCTGGTCGATGGCGGGATCACCGATAACCTGCCGATTGATGTGGTGCGCAATATGGGAGCCGATATCATTATTGCGGTTGATATCAGCAACGAGTTCAAAAAGCGTGATGAGCTCAGCAACTATTTCGCGGTGATGGATCAACTGACGGACTTCATGGTGCGTGATAACGCTGACCGCCAGATCGCTTTGCTGTCGGATAAGGATTTTCTGATCCGCCCCAACATTCGCGGTATCAAGACCGCAGATTTTGCCCGTATGCCGCTGGCTTTCGAGAGCGGTTATGTCGAGGTGATGGCGATGGCCGACGAGTTGGCTCACCTCGGCCGGAGTACCTGGTTCCAAAACTATATCGACAGCAAGCAGAAACGGCGCCGCCAACTGGTACCGCTCGATGAGTTGTTGGTCGATGAAATACGGCTGCAGAATAACAGTAGCTATGCTGACGACGTGTTGCTCGACCGCTTGCAGCTTGAGGCGGGCCAGGCTATTTCCTCCGAGGACCTGAGTGAGAGCGTACGCAGTCTATATGCCCTGGATCGTTTTGAGCGGGTTGATTACCGTATCGAGCAAATTGACGGTGATAATGTCATTTTGCTTGATGTCAGGGAGAAAAGCTGGGGGCCGAATTTTATCGATTTTCGTTTTGCCCTTGAGGATGATTTTGAAAACAGTACCGATTACTCCTTTGGTGTCGCCTTCAATGTGACCGGGCTCAGCCGGGCTGGTGCTGAGTGGCGTACTGAGTTGGAATACGGCTCGGATAAGCGGATTGCCACCGGGCTGTACCTGCCTTTTGTCAAGGATCACGACTGGTTTTCGCTGATCACCGCCGAGTACAAAAATACCGATTACAACATCCCGCTATTTGGTGAAGAGCCGAGTCTTGAGGATATAGATTTCTTCCTGCCTGCCACCTATACCGATACCATTTTTGATGCTTCGTTTGGCTGGCAGCCGACGCTGTGGCAAGAGTTCCGGATCGGGATGCGTTATCTCAGCGGTGAAACGGAGGTACTGGGTTTTCCGGATTTCGGGATCGACAAGCGAAACAGCCAAATTGGTTATATCCGTTACAGTCTAGATACCCTGGATGACATTATGTTGCCCAAGCAAGGTAACCTCCTAGAGCTTGAGCTGGCAGCTTCGGATGACAACAGCCGCTTCCAAGGTACAGAGTATGAAGACTTCTCGGTTCATATGGATATTAACTGGAAGGGGGCGGTGACCTATGGTGACCATACCTTCATGGGCAAGGCGGAATATGGCCGGGTTCGATCGGACTTTGATCTGCGGCTTGATCCCAAAGAGCTGGGGGGATTCCTTAACCTGTCCGGGATCCCGAAGAACAGCCTGTCGGGTAACAACAAAATATTCACCGCCGCGATTTACCGCTACAACTTGATGGAACAGGATTTTGGCTTGTTCAAATCTTCGGTTTTCTTCGGCGGCTCGCTGGAATACGGCGGGGTCTACAACAGTTCAGATCTGAGCTTCAAGGATGTACCCCTCTATACCGCAGGCAGCTTGTACTCGGGGATCACCACCCCGGTGGGGCCACTTATCTTGGCTTATGGCCGGACTGAGCAGTCGAACCATGCATTTTATGTCTTCTTCGGCGGGGCACTATAAGTTAACAGTCTGATATGAGGGGAAGAATGCCAACGGTGGGTATTACGGTTGCTTACATTTATTCAAAATTTGTGAATGTTGTAAAAAACGACCGGATTTTAATATTACGTTAAATCTGGTATGCTCGATAAACGGTTTTGGTCTCCGTTGGCTGAAATAGTAACATTTCTTATGTGACAGAAGGAATATCAAGCCCTTCCAACACGCTAACGGTAGATCAATCACTTCCAAGGATGTTTGGCCATCGCGGCCAAACCTAAAATGAGGAATATGTCGTGCTTGAAGCCTACCGTAAACACGTCGAAGAACGTGCTGCAGAAGGAGTTGTTCCAAAGCCGCTCGATGCTGAGCAGGTTGCCGCTCTGGTTGAATTACTAAAGACCCCACCAGCCGGTGAGGAAGCCTTTCTGCTAGATCTCCTGGAAAATCGTATTCCCCCTGGTGTGGATGAAGCCGCCTATGTGAAGGCGGGCTTCCTTGCTGCACTGACCAAAGGCGAAGCGCAGTCCCCAATCGTCAGCAAGGAAAAAGCTGCCGAGCTATTGGGTACTATGCAGGGTGGTTACAACATCGAGCCGCTGATTGCATTGCTAGACGATGAAGCCCTGGCTCCGATTGCGGCTAAAGCGCTGTCTCATACCTTACTGATGTTCGATGCCTTCTATGACGTCGAAGAAAAAGCCAAAGCCGGCAATGCTTTCGCCCAGCAGGTGATCCAATCTTGGGCGGATGCCGAGTGGTTCCTGTCCAAGCCGGAGTTGGCTGAAAAGATCACCCTGACTGTTTTCAAGGTCACGGGTGAAACCAATACTGATGACTTGTCTCCAGCTCCGGATGCATGGTCTCGCCCTGATATCCCGCTGCATGCCCTTGCTATGCTCAAGAACGAACGTGAAGGTATCGAGCCGGAACAACCGGGTTCTATCGGTCCTATCAAGCAGATTGAAGCACTGAAAGAGAAAGGCCATCAGTTGGTCTATGTTGGTGATGTTGTCGGTACCGGCTCTTCCCGTAAGTCGGCGACCAACTCGGTACTGTGGTTCATGGGCGATGATATCCCTAATGTCCCTAACAAGCGTGCCGGTGGTTACGTGCTTGGTGGCAAGATCGCGCCAATCTTCTTCAATACCATGGAAGATGCCGGTGCACTGCCAATCGAAGTTGATGTGACTGCGCTTAACATGGGGGATGTGATAGATGTCTACCCGTACAAGGGTGAAGTCCGCCGCCACGGCAGCGATGATGTGGTGTCTACCTTCGAGCTGAAAACCGATGTATTGATTGACGAAGTGCGTGCTGGTGGTCGTATTCCTCTGATCATCGGTCGTGGTCTAACTGACCGTGCCCGCCAGTCTCTGGGGCTCGCTTCTTCTGATGTGTTCCGCCGCCCGGTTGCGGTTGAAGACTCAGGCAAAGGTTACACTTTGGCCCAGAAGATGGTCGGTAAAGCGTGTGGTGTTGAAGGTGTCCGTCCTGGCACATACTGTGAGCCGAAGATGACTACCGTGGGCTCGCAGGATACCACCGGTCCAATGACCCGTGATGAGCTGAAAGATTTGGCTTGTCTGGGTTTTTCGGCTGAACTGACCATGCAGTCGTTCTGTCACACCTCGGCGTACCCTAAGCCGGTTGATGTGAACACCCACCACACCCTGCCTGATTTCATCATGAACCGTGGCGGTGTGTCGCTGCGTCCGGGTGACGGCGTTATCCACTCATGGCTGAACCGTATGCTGCTGCCTGATACCGTCGGTACTGGTGGTGACTCGCATACCCGTTTCCCATTGGGGATTTCGTTCCCGGCAGGCTCTGGTTTGGTCGCGTTTGCGGCGGCAACTGGCGTCATGCCGCTGGACATGCCTGAATCTATCTTAGTCCGCTTCAAGGGCGAGATGCAGGAAGGCATTACCCTGCGTGACCTGGTTCATGCCATCCCTTATTACGCGATTCAGCAGGGGCTGCTGACCGTTGAGAAAGCGGGTAAGATCAATGAATTCTCGGGCCGCGTGCTGGAAATCGAAGGTGTTGAGCATTTAACGGTAGAGCAGGCGTTCGAGCTGTCGGATGCATCCGCCGAGCGTAGTGCGGCAGGTTGTACTGTTAAGCTATCGCAAGAGTCGATTGCCGAGTACCTTGAGTCGAATATCGTGATGCTCAAGTGGATGATCGCTGAAGGTTATGGCGACCGCCGTACCATCGAGCGTCGTATCACGGCGATGGAAGAGTGGCTGGCAAATCCTGAGTTGATGGAAGCCGATGGCGATGCCGAGTACGCGCATGTTATCGAAATCGATCTGGCAGAAATCAACGAGCCTATCTTGTGTGCACCGAATGACCCGGATGATGCGCGTCTGCTGTCTGACGTACAGGGCACCGCAATCGATGAAGTGTTCATCGGCTCGTGCATGACCAACATCGGCCACTTCCGTGCGGCAGGTAAACTGCTAGAGAAGTTCGGCGGTACGCTCGATACCCGCCTGTGGGTGGCACCGCCAACCAAGATGGACAAAGACCAGCTTACGGAAGAAGGTTACTACGGTATCTTCGGCCGTGCCGGTGTGCGTATCGAAACGCCGGGATGTTCGCTGTGTATGGGTAACCAGGCCCGCGTTGCCGACAAGGCAACGGTGATGTCGACATCGACCCGTAACTTCCCGAACCGTTTGGGTACGGGGGCCAATGTGTACCTATCTTCGGCAGAGTTGGCGGCAGTGGGCGCAATCCTTGGCCGTATCCCGACCAAGGAAGAGTACTTGGAGTACGCCAAGCAAATCGATGCGACGGCAGCGGATACCTACCGCTACCTCAACTTCCACCGCATGGAGCAGTACACTAAGAAAGCGGATGATGTGATTATCCAGCAGCCAGCCTAAGAGTAAGTTGCTACTAATAAAAACGCCTCCAGTTGGAGGCGTTTTTGTTTCTAGAGCTTAGCTTGTGACTAAGGGAATTAAGCGCTTTTTACTTTCGCTAATGCCTTGGCTTTACGGCGCTTGCTGAGCCAAAAGTGTTCGAGGCCGATGCGGCCGCCGCCTTGTACCATCAGGGTGAGGTAAACCAGCGAGTAGATAAAGGCCAGTTCAGCGCCTGCCCAGCCTTTGGCCATTCCCACTGCGTAGGTTGCTGTGCCCATGGTAAACAGCAGTACCAATGCACTGATACGGGTTAATACACCCAGCATCAAGGCTATCGAGCCAAGTACCTCGGCCAACATGGCCAGTACCAGGCTTGGGGTAGAGCCGATACCGAACGGGTCGATAAAAGTCGGAGCTAGCTCGCTGAAGTTGACGATCTTGCCGATGCCGTGGGTCAGCATCGCACCACCGATAGCCAAACGGAGCAGCAGCAGAAGCAGATCTTCGATACGGTGAGATCCGTTACGGCCGGATAAGAGAGCAAGTAGTTTGTCCATGACAGGATCCTTTAGAGAGAAAGAGTAGCTTGCCCTATTAGACTACGGGGGAGATGACTTTAATCTGAATGACACCGATCAATATGTGGTTCTGGGAGCAAGCTAACACCGTTTCAGGATGGTGGTTTTGTGGGGGGGGTAACACTTGAGCTAGAGGCTCGAGTGGTATGCCCCATAAAGTGGACTCGGGGGTGAATTCTCAAATTCGTACATCATGGTTTTTCATTACTCGAAGTCAGCGCAAAAAAAAGCCGATACGTGTAGTACCGGCCTCGTTATCTAGCTAACTATTAGCGTTTGCCGACAGTCAGCATCGCTGCCACGTTGCGCGCGGTCATCTCGACGTTGAAGGCTGCTTCATCCATTGCCGTTTGAAGCTCCATTGCCCTTGGGGTCACGCTGAATACCGCGTCGATGCCGTGGTCGTAAACCGCATCGCAATCGGCAGCCAGGCAGCCGGCAATACCGATTACCGGAAGATGGAAGCGCTTGGCCGTACGGGCAACACCGATTGGGGTTTTGCCATGAATCGTCTGGCTGTCGATGCGGCCTTCGCCGGTGATCACCAAATCGGCATCGGCACAGACATCCAGCAGGTTCACCGCATCCATCACGATGTCGATCCCCGGGCGCAGGCTGGCATCAAGCAGGCCAAGCAGGGCGGCGCCAAGGCCACCGGCGGCACCGGCGCCGGCCATGTCTTTGACATCTCGCCCGAGTTGGGTCTTGATGATTCCGGCATAGTGGGCCAGGTTGGCGTCAAGCAGCTCGACCATTTCCGGTGTCGCGCCTTTCTGCGGGCCGAAAATATGCGAGGCACCTTTCGGGCCACACAGTGGGTTGTCGACGTCACAGGCTACTTCCAGTTTCACCGTCGCAAGACGCGGGTCTAGGTTAGTCTTGTCGATCGTTGCGATACGTGCCAGCTCGCCACCGCCGAAACCAACTTCCTCGCCGTTTTCGTCAAGCAGGCGGATGCCCAGCGCCTGGGCCATACCGATGCCGCCATCGTTGGTGGCACTGCCGCCGATCCCGACGATAATGTGCTCGACACCTTTGTCCAATGCCGCTTTGATCAGCTCGCCAGTACCGAAAGTGGTGGTTTTTAGCGGGTTGCGCAGTTCAGGCTCGACAAGGTGCAGGCCAGATGCCGCCGCCATTTCGATTATTGCGGTACGGCCGTCGCCCATCACGCCGTAGAAACCGGCTACCGGCTTACCTAGAGGGCCGGTCACAGACTGTTCGACGATAGAACCATTGGTGGCATCAACCAGAGACTGCACGGTGCCTTCACCGCCGTCAGCCATCGGTAGTTTGTGGTACTCCGCTTCCGGCAGGACTTGGCGGAAACCCGCTTCGATAGCCGTAGCCACTTCCATGGCCGTCAAACTTTCTTTGTATGAATCTGGGGCAATTACAATTTTCATGACTATGAATCCTTAAACGAAGAAGCCGAATACACCGAAAATAAGGGTCGAGATGACAGCAATCACTAGGCCAACTGCTGACTCGTAAGGGACAAGCTTGAGGCGCTCTTTGATGTCCATGTGCACAGCACCACCGGTTGCATGGAAGAAGCTGCCGTGAGGCATGTGGTCCAGTACCGTTGCACCGGCATGGATCATCGCGGCACCTGCCAGTGCTGGCACACCCAGCTCAAGGATGGTGTGGCTGAAAACACTTGCGGCAACGGCGGTACCGGCGGTGGTTGAAGCCGTGGCCAGTGACATCATCGAGCCCGAGATAGGCGCCAGCAGGTAAGATGGCAGGCCAGAGGCGGTCAGCAGCTCAATCAGGCCGTCACGCAGGCCGGAGTTGGCAATGATGCCAGCCAGGGTACCGGTACCCAGCAGCATAACGGCAACAGGAGCCATACGGGTCAGGCCGGATACCGCAAAGTGGTTGGTATCGCGGAAGCGGCCCATCACGACGGCACCGACCAAGCCACCAAGAGGAAGCGCGATCAGTGGGTCAACGTTGATGCCGGCAATTGGGCGCAGGGCCAGCAGGGCAATTGCGATGAGCGGTGCAACAATGGCGGCACCGAATTTTGGCAGGCGGCTGTGGTCGATGGCGACGACTTCGTGCTCAGCCACCTTGCTGCCGCGGTTAACCAGTTTTTTGGCAATGAAGTAGGCGAAAGCCATGCCGCACAGGCCCGGGATCACACCGGCTGCCATCACGGATGTCAGCGGGACATCGAACGCATCGGCAGCCGCGATAGCATTGGGATTCGGTGACATGATGTTACCGGCCTTACCGCCACCGACCATGGCAAGAAGGATGGCCATTTTCGACAGGTCGGCACGGCGGGCAATGGCCAGCGCAATCGGGGCGACAGTGATCACGGCCACGTCAACGAAAACGCCGACAGCGGTCAGGATCATGGTGGCGACAGCCAGTGCCAGCAGGGCACGGGTTTCACCGACTTTCTTTACGATGGTTTCAGCGATAGAGGTTGCGGCCCCTGATTCAATCAAGACACCGGCAAGGACACCCGCGGCCAAGATCCGCAATACCGCTGTGACAATACCCTGGGCGCCACCAATCATCAGGTTCACGGTGTCGGTTAGCGACACGCCACCGACAATACCACCGACAAGGGCACCGATGATCATGCCGTAGGCGGGCGGTACTTTTTTCAGGATCAGGCTAATGGCCACGACCAGCGCAGCCAACGCACCAAGTGTTGATACTTCTACCATGTTCTATTCCACGTCAAAATAAAAAAAGAAAACGAAAATTCTTAACTGCGGTGGAATGTACTTGGCCTGGCCCGTTTTGGCTTTAGGCGAGGTGACGAAAAATCATCACCCCAGCATTATGTTTTTGTGCAATCGCACAAATTGAGGGGTTTGTCAGCTAGCAGGAAAGGGCGAGGTATAATCGGGTCTTATCAGATAAGTTGTTGAAACTTAGCTGGGTTTCCTGCTCGATGCGATCGAGGCGGTAACGCAGCGTATTGCGGTGAATATGGAGCACTTCGCACGTTTGAGCTAAATCACAATTCTGCGCAAAAAATGCCTTCAAGGTTTTTAGCAGGGTGCCTTTGGGATCATTGGCCCTGAGGGTTTCGAGAGGTTTGACCAATTGTTCGAAGCGCCATGGGTCTTCTTTGAGCCCGCTGAGCAGCACCGGCAGCAGGTGATCTTGGTAGAACAGGACACTATCCTTGCTGGTGGCAGCATTGAGCGTGGCCTGGGCGGTTTGGAACGAGCGCGACAGTCCCTGTAGCCCGGGGAAGTAGTCGCCGAGGGCGATCTGGATCGAAAAGTGGCTTTGCTTGGCCACCCGCCGTATCAGTTTGTCAATCCGCTTCTGTTCGATTGCCCGCGACCAGCCCGTCTCTTCGAGCGTGATCGGCTTGAGTACCACTATCTCATTGAGCGAGACCGAGTGGATACCGACCAAGTTATCACGCTCGGGGTATTCGAGTAGGTGGACCATTTTCTGTAAGTGTTCGAGCGACAGCGATGCGCCCGCGGCGGGAAGCACTTTGACCAGGGCGGCGATCCGGGGCTGGGCCAGATCCAGATCGAGTTTCTGGGCAATGGAGATCAGCTGGGCATCATTGAGCTCGGTATCCTTGATCAGCTGCAGCACCAGTTCCTCGCGGTGGCGCTTGTTCCACTGGACCTGGGACATCAGCGCTTCCTGCTCGACGATCAGCTCGGCGGTCATCTTGACCAGTTCGCCATAGTTGCGCACTTGATCCGGTGTGCCGGAGATCCCGACGACGCCGATAATCTGGTCGCGAAAGACGATGGGCAGGTTAATGCCCGGTTTGACGCCCTTGAGCTGCAGCGCGGTGCCGGGATCAATCTCGACCACCCGGTTGTCATTGATGGCCAGTATCGCCCCTTCATGGCGCTGGTTGAGGCGGCTGGGATCACCGGAGCCGATGATCCGGCCATATTCGTCCATGACATTGACCGAGTGTTGGATGATTTTCATCGCTCGCTCGACGATTTGCCGGGCAATGGTCGCATTGAGTTGCATTTTGGTGTCAGATCCTGAAAATGTGCGCTCTTGCGCGAAGAGGCGGTCTCACCGCCCAGCTTAAACCAGTTTATCATTTAAGATCACCGACATCACACAGAGGATAGCTATGGATTACGACTTTAAGAAAAACACCTTGGACGGTAGCTATCATGCGGTTTTCTCAATGGGGCATGAGGCCCTGGGCCGCTGGCTGGTGGAAGAGATCGGTAAGGACTTTGACAAGATGGACACCGTCATGTGCCAGCTTGGTGCACTGAAGAACAGCACCCAGGAATGGCGGATCATCGGTGACGAGCTGACCTTGAGTCTGCAGGATAACGAAGCGGTAGTTCAAGCTAACTATCTGTTTTCCGAAGATGATACCGAACTTGAGGATAATATGGACTTTTATGACGAAGAGGCCGTGGCGGTGTGTGGATTCGAAGACTTTGCCCTAGTTTTGACGGCGTGGCGCGCATTCGTCACCCGTTTTTGAGCGAGGTGGTTCCTGCGGGGAGAAATTGCCTCATCACGGTGAAAAGGCTGCACTATTTAGGTGCGGCCTTTTTTGTATCCAAATCACGATTTTAATTAAGTGATTGAAATTAAAGAATTAAAAAAGTTGGCACGTTGCTTGTTTGTTATTGAACTGTGATTGAGAAGGAATTCTGTTTTCGAGGAGCAGGCAATGAAATTGATCAACGCAATAATCAAACCATTTAAGTTGGACGATGTACGCGAAGCACTGGCTGATGTTGGTGTCGAGGGAATGACCGTTTCTGAGGTCAAGGGCTTCGGTCGCCAGAAAGGCCATACCGAATTGTACCGCGGGGCTGAGTACCAGGTGGACTTCCTGCCGAAGGTGAAATTGGAAATTGCTACCCAGGCCGAAAACATGGAAGCCATTATCGAAGCTATTTCAAAAGCAGCGCAGACCGGCAAGATAGGTGACGGCAAAATTTTTGTATACGACCTGGATCATGCCGTACGTATCCGTACCGGTGAAACCGATTTAGAAGCCTTATAAGAATAAGTGTAGGGGACGAAGATTATGGAACTAGCAACGACTGTTACTGAGCTGCGTTATGCTCTCGACACCTTTTTCTTTTTAATGTCAGGTGCCTTGGTGATGTGGATGGCGGCGGGCTTTGCCATGCTGGAAGCAGGGTTGGTGCGCTCGAAGAACACCACCGAGATCCTGACCAAAAACTTTTGTTTGTATGCTATCGCTTGCACCATGTACTTGATTGTCGGTTACAACATCATGTACGTCGATAATGGCGAAGGCGGTTGGCTGCCGTCCATCGGCGCCTTGATTGGTTCGCAGGCCGAGGGCGCGGATCACTCTTTGGAATCTGACTTTTTCTTCCAGGTGGTGTTTGTGGCCACGGCAATGTCTGTGGTATCAGGCGCGGTTGCCGAGCGTATGAAGCTGTGGTCTTTCCTTATTTTTTCTGTCATTTTGACTGGCTTCATCTACCCACTCGAAGGCTACTGGACATGGGGCGGTGGCTTCCTGTCAGAAGCGGGTTTCAGTGACTTCGCCGGCTCGGGTATCGTTCACATGGCCGGTGCTGCCGCTGCGTTGGCTGGGGTGATGCTGCTTGGTGCCCGTAAGGGGAAATACGGCAAGAACGGTGCCATCCACCCCATCCCTGGCTCAAACATGCCATTGGCGACGCTGGGTACCTTTATCCTGTGGTTCGGCTGGTTCGGTTTCAACGGCGGTTCGCAGCTGATGCTGTCGGATTTTGAGAACGCTACCGCGGTAGGCCAGATCTTCCTTAACACCAATGCGGCGGCGGCGGCGGGGGCGATTGCTGCGCTGGCTGTGTGCAAGACCACCTGGGGCAAGGCGGATCTGACGATGATCCTTAATGGTGCATTGGCCGGTCTGGTCGCTATTACGGCTGACCCATTGTCACCATCGCCAATGGCGGCAGTGAGCATCGGTGTGGTGGCGGGTGCGCTAGTGGTCTTTAGCATCATCGGCTTTGACAAGATCAAGATTGATGACCCGGTCGGTGCAATTTCGGTTCACGGTGTGTGTGGGTTCTTCGGCTTGATGGCGGTACCTTTCAGCAATGGCGATGCGACATTCGGTGCGCAGTTGCTGGGAGCGGCAGTGATCTTCGGTTGGGTATTTACTGCAAGCTTGGCGGTCTGGGCTGTGTTGAAGTACACCGTCGGTATTCGAGTGACGGAAGAAGAAGAGCTGGCGGGCATGGATCTTCACGACTGTGGTATTGATGCCTACCCTGAGTTTGTCAGTGTGAAATAAGTAACATATATTTAGTTCACATCTTTAAAAAAACGCTGCCGAAAGGCGGCGTTTTTTGTTTTTTATTGCTTCTGCGCATTGTTTTGCTTTTCGTCTACAGTATAATTGAGCGATATTGATAACCGTTATCATTACATTTTGCGTTTAAGGGAAGGATTAAAATGAAAAAGCTGTTGGCATCGGCAATTCTAGTGGGTTTGGCGGCTCCTCAGGCGGCAATCGCGGCTGAAGAAGTGAATGTTTACTCATACCGCCAGCCATTCTTGGTTGAGCCTATGTTCAAGGAGTTCACTGCTGAGACTGGTATCAAGGTGAATGTGAAGTTTGCCAAAGAAGGTTTGGCTGAAAAACTGCAGCAAGAAGGCCAGTACAGCCCGGCGGACGTAGTGTTGACAACGGATATTAGCCGTTTGGTTGAGCTTTCTGATAAAGAGCTCGTTCAGGCGGTTGACAGCAAGGTGATTGAGGCCAACGTACCGGCACAGTTCCGCGACAACGAAGACGAGTGGTTTGCGCTGACGCTACGCACTCGTAACGTGTACTCATCACGTGATCGTGTTGGCCGTCTACCTGCTGATTTTGATTACGCAGATCTTGCCAAGCCTGAGTGGAAAGGCAAAATTTGTACCCGCTCTGGTAAGCACCCATACAATATTTCTCTAGTGTCTTCGATGATCGCTCATTACGGTGAAGCAGAAACCAAAGAGTGGCTGGAAGGCTATAAAGCGAACCTAGCTCGCAAGCCACAGGGTAATGACCGTGCGCAGGTAAAAGCGGTGCGAGAAGGCCTGTGTGATCTGGCTATCGGTAACAGCTACTACCTTGGCAAGATGGTTAACGACGAGAAGCAGAAGTCTTGGGCCGAAGCGGTATACATTAACTTCCCGGGCCAGGAAAACAACGGTACCCACGTGAACGTCAGTGGTATGGCAATGGCGAAATACGCGCCTAACCAAGAAAATGCCCTGAAGCTGATGGAATTCCTAACAGGCGATAAAGCCCAGCAGATGTACGCGGAAGTGAACTACGAATACCCAGTGAAAGAAGGCGTTAAGCGTTCTGAGCTAGTGGCATCTTGGGGTGACTTCACGGCAGACAAGGTATCGCTAGATAAAGTCGCGCAATACCACAGCACAGCCATCAAACTGCTGGACGAAGTGAAGTTTGATCTGTAATTGGTTACAAAAAATGGGGTGTAATGCCCCATTTCTTGCTCAAGGCTAAGTACTTTTTCCAATAAGTTGTGGTAGTTTCACCCCTCCTGTAGCAAGGTTTTCCCCCTAGGTAGGAAAAACGCGAAGGGAAGAGTGCATCGGTGCCACATCTTGATTGCAAAAGGTACTAAGTAGTTAGCAATGAAAGAAAAATATTTATTCTGGCGGACCAGTGGTTGGGGCTTTTCCCTGCTGCTGGTTTTGCCTATTCTGGCCATCTTCTACACCGCTCTCGGTGAGACTGATAACGTCTTCTCCCACTTGATGGGAACTGTGATGCCGACTTATGCCGCCAATACGTTTTGGTTGGTGGCTGGCACCTTGGTGTTGGCATTGTTGTTTGGTTTGCCGGCAGCTTGGATCATGGCGATGTGCCGTATCCCCGGTGAAAAAGTGCTGCAGTGGTCACTGGTACTGCCGCTGGCCATGCCGGGCTACATCATCGGCTATATCTATACCGATTGGCTTGATTATGCCGGCCCGGTACAAATCCTGCTGCGCGATATCTTCGGTTGGCAGACGATGCAGGACTACTGGTTCCCGAACATTCGATCGCTCGGTGGGGCGAGCCTGGTGCTGGCCTTGGTGCTGTATCCTTATATCTACCTACTGGCCCGAGCGGCATTTATGGAGCAGAGCACCAGCTTGCTGCAATCGGCCCGATTGCTCAAATGCAGCCCACTGGACAGCTTCCGCCGTATTTCACTGCCTCTGGCCCGTCCGTCGATTGCGGTGGGGATGTCGCTGGTGGCCATGGAAACCCTGGGGGACTTTGGTACCGTCAGCTATTTCGCGGTGAACACCCTGACGACGGCAGTCTATGATACTTGGCTGGGGTATTCTAATTTGAATGCGGCCGCCAAAATCTCTGCCATCATGTTGCTGGTGATCTTTGTCTTGATCAGCGCCGAACGTTTCAGCCGCCGCAAACAGAAAATGTTCCAGCAGGAATTCGAGCATGGCGATGATGTCCGCTATGTGCTCAGTGGCTGGAAGAAGTGGCTGGCGTTAGGCTGGTGCTGGGGCTTGGTGGCATTTGCTTTCCTGATGCCGCTGATGCAGCTAGGTTACTACGGCTGGCATTATTTCGGTGACAGCTGGACCAGCCAGTTCCAGCAGTATAGCTACAATAGCCTGAAGGTGTCTCTCATTGCCGCAGTGCTGGCGGTTGCCTTGGCCTTGATCGTAAATTTCTACCGCCGCTTGGACGGTCGCAGCTTCACTATGGTGCCGGCCCGACTTTCTTCCCTCGGTTATGCGGTGCCGGGAACGGTATTGGCGATTGGGGTGATGATCCCGCTTACCAGTGCCGATCACCTGCTCAATGACTTTACCATCGCCAACGGTCTGGGTAGGCCGGGGTTGCTTTTCTCCGGTACCATGTTTGCCATTGTTTTTGCCTTTGTGGTGCGCTTTTCGGCCGTGGCGGTAGGCAGTATCGAAAGTAGCCTTGCCAAGATCCCGCCGTCGCTGGACATGGCCTCCAAGACCATGGGGTATGCGTCGCTGTCGATGCTGCGCCGCGTCCACTTGCCGCTGATCCGCCGCGGCTGCTTGATTGCCGGCCTGCTGGTGTTCATCGAGTCGATGAAAGAGCTCAATGCCGCCTTGTTGTTGCGCCCGTTCAACTTCGAGACGTTAGCAACTTATGTTTTTAATTTCGCTTCTGACGAGCAGCTAGAGCTGGCTGCCTTACCGGCGATCCTACTGGTCATTGTTGGCTTGATCCCTCTGGTGATGGTTAACCGTTCTTTGGAGCAGAAACACTGATGACTCACGCATTATCTGTTAGCAACCTGACCTGCAAATACAATGGTCAGGCCGTACTGGAAAACTTGTCGCTGCCGGTAAAAGACAATGAAATTGTCTGCTTGCTGGGGGCCAGTGGCTGTGGCAAAACAACCTTGCTCAAGGCCATTGCCGGTTTGCTGCCACTGGAAAGTGGAGTCATTCATATTAATGGCCGGATCATTGCCGATGAGCAGACCTGGTTGCCACCGGAGAAGCGGAATATTGGCATGATCTTCCAAGACTATGCGCTGTTCCCGCACCTGACAGTAGCAGAAAATATTGCTTTCGGCCTGCGTGACTGGGACAAGGCCAAAGTCAACGCCAAGATCCAGCAGATGCTGGAGCTAGTGCGCCTGACCGGGCTCGATGACCGCTACCCGCACCAGCTCTCAGGTGGCCAGCAGCAGCGCGTCGCGATTGCCCGCGCATTGGCCTGCGAGCCGGATTTGATTCTGTTGGATGAACCGTTTTCCAATATCGATACCCAGGTGCGCCACGGTTTGATCAAGGAGATCCGCCGTATTTTCAAGGCGCAGGGGGTAACGGCAATTTTTGTGACCCACAGCCGGGAGGAGGCGTTCGCGTTTGCCGACCGTATGGCGGTGATGAATAACGGGGTGATTGAGCAGTTTGGCACGGCGACAGAGCTTTACTATCGCCCGAGCAGCCGCTTTGTTGCTGAATTCCTCGGCACGGGCTCCTATCTGCCAGTGACATTGGCTGATGACAAGACCCTGTCGACGCCATTTGGGGCGATTAACCTCGGCAGTGCCCCAGCCAGCAACGGCGATGCCGAATGGCTGCTCCGCCCGCAGAACCTCAAGGTTCAGCCGGCGGAAGATGGCGCCGGGGTGATCACCGAGCAGTTGTTCATGGGGGATATCTGTCGTTATACGGTGGAGTTCCAAGGCCATAGCTTGATTGTCAACTCGCACCTTATTCTGCAGATCGGCCAGCGAGTGGCTGTCACCTTGGAGCCGCACGAGCCGGTGGTTTTTGCCGCTGCCAGCTAGCCCGACAGCTAGGGATAAAACGCACAAGGCCGGTCTCATTGTGACCGGCCTTGTTGTATCTGGCTGCGAGATAGCGAGCTACATGTTGAACAGAGCCCTGATATGGCTATCGGCCAGCGCCTGCATCTTCTCCCGCTCCGGGGTGATATTGGTCTGCAGGTAGAGGATGTAGCACAGGCCCTGGAATTGCCAAGCGCGGTCGCAAGCAGAGAACTCATCCGACAAACCGGCTTGTTCGAAGCGCTCGTTCAGCTGTGAGAAGTGGTGCTGGTTGCTGCTGACGAAATGCGGCCAGATCTCGTCCCGTACTGACGTACTCCACTCAAACCAAACTTTCAGCCAGTCTTTCTGTTCGACCACTTCGTCGATGAGATGGTAGCAAATAGTGGTAAGCTGCTGTTCAAGAGGCTGTTCGCTCGCCAGACCGTTGTTCATCATTGCAGTAAAGTGATGCTCGACCTGGTTCAGAACCTCTTCGACCAGTGCTTCTCGGGTTGGGAAGTAGTTGAAGACGGTGGCAACAGAGACATTCGCCATATCGGCAATATCAGCATGTCCCGCACGGCCAATGCCGCGTCTGGCAAAGACATCTAGTGCAAAGGTAAGAAGCTGCTCTTTGCGTTTTTCAGGGGATAGACGAGTCCTTGTTTTTTTCGCGATCGTATCCATGTCGATGATTCCTAGCTCAATTGTCATTATTTTGGTTATGTTTTATACGGTGACCACTTTACAGTAGCATTCATTCATATTCAATCATGTTTTATTCATTCTGTATCATATAATAGGCAGGGTCGATAAAATAACTATTAGTTTGTAGGGGTGGTAGAATAAGGCTCCGTTTTACCGCAAGCCGACAGGCGGCTGATGCAGCCGTACTGATGGAGAGAATGATGAAACATACCATTGAAGTAATGATTTCTGAGCAGGACGTTCAGGCACGTGTAACAGAGCTGGGAAAGCAAATTACTGAACATTATAAAGATTCCAACGATCTCGTGATGGTGGGCCTACTCCGCGGCTCATTTGTATTCATGGCAGATCTGGCCCGTGCGATTGAACTTCCTCATGAAGTCGACTTCATGACTGCATCAAGCTATGGCAACACCATGGAAAGCAGCCGTGATGTCCGTATCCTCAAGGATTTGGATGATGACATTAAAGGGAAGGATGTTCTGCTGGTCGAAGATATCATCGATACTGGCAATACCTTGAACAAGGTCCGTGAAATCCTGTCTCTGCGTGAGCCAAACTCTATCGAGATCTGCACCCTGCTTGACAAGCCGGAGCGTCGTGAAGTGGATGTCGACGTGAAATGGGTCGGCTTCGAAATTCCTGATGAGTTTGTGGTGGGTGTGGGCATCGACTACGCACAGAAGTATCGCCACCTGCCATTTATCGGCAAGGTTGTCCCGCAGGAAGACTAACCCCTACCGGGCGGAAAGGAAAAAGCGACTGGGCTGCAGTCGCTTTTTTTGTATATGTTCCCCGGGCGATCATCAGCCTTTGTGCGGCAGTATCTCCGCCATGGCGGCGTTGTAGGAGGCTTCCAGCGACTCGCGGCTGGTGGCCGTGACACCAAGGTTGCGCAGCTGACCATTGCCGATACCATAAATCCAGCCATGGATTTTCACTTGTTGGCCGCGTTCCCAGGCCTGCTGCATGATGGTCGAGTTGCCCAGGTTGTAGACCTGGTAGGCCACATTGAGTTCGCACAGCTTGTCGTCCCACTCTTCACGCGGTAGCAAGGCAAGGTCGTCACGGTGTTTCATGTACAGATCACGGATGTGCAGCAGCCAGTTGTTGATAAGGCCCAGTTGCGGGTTTTCGATAGCGGCAGTCACACCACCACAGCCATAGTGGCCGCAGACAATAATATGGCGCACTTTCAATACGTCGACGGCATATTGGACAACGGACAAGCAGTTCAGATCGGTGTGGATAACCTGGTTGGCCACGTTGCGGTGAACAAAGAGCTCGCCGGAGTCCAACCCGGTTAGACGCTCGGCGGGCACTCTGCTGTCGGCACAACCGATCCATAGGTACTCAGGGTGCTGGGCTTTCGCAAGATGACTGAAGAACTCCGGGTTTTCTTCCTTGATGTTCTCTGACCAAGCAACGTTATTTGCGAATAGCTGTTTAATATCTGCCATGATGATGCCTTTCTCTGATATTTTATACCCTCAGTTCAGGGAACAGCCCTGGTGCTGGGGAAAAACAAATTTACATAGGTATCAGTCCTGCTGTCAGTCCTGAGATCTATGTAAACCGGATGTAACTATACACAAGCTGTTTAGATATCAAATCGGAGTAGTTGTCCGAAGAAAGTTTCTAACATTAAGATCGCATTTTATGAACGCTTTGGAAATACAAAATTTAAACAAAACCTATAAAGGTGGCGTTAATGCACTGAAAAATATGAGCCTATGTGTTAAAGAAGGCGACTTTTTTGCGCTTTTGGGGCCTAACGGTGCTGGTAAATCAACAACAATAGGCATTATTAGCTCGCTGGTTAACAAAACCTCCGGGCAGGTAAAGGTCTTCGGCTATGACCTCGATACCCAGTTGGTCGATGCCAAAAAGCAGCTGGGCTTGGTGCCGCAGGAGTTCAACTTTAACCAGTTCGAGACCGTCGAGCAGATCGTGATCAACCAGGCCGGTTACTACGGGGTAGAGAAAGAGCTGGCCAAGGAGAGGGCGAAAAAATACCTGTCCCAGCTGGACTTGTGGGGTAAGCGCAAAGAGCGGGCCCGTAACCTTTCAGGCGGGATGAAGCGCCGCTTGATGATTGCCCGTGCCCTGATGCACGAGCCGCGCCTACTGATCCTCGATGAGCCAACCGCTGGTGTCGATATCGAGCTGCGCCGCTCGATGTGGGACTTCCTGCGCGAAATTAACCGCCAGGGAGTGACGATTATCCTCACCACCCACTATCTCGAAGAGGCCGAGATGCTGTGCCGTAACATCGGCATCATCAATCACGGTGAGCTGATCGAGAACACCTCGATGAAGGCGCTGCTCGGCAAGCTGGAAGTGGAATCCTTTATTCTGGATATCAAACTCAACGGCAATCAGCCGGCGTTGGCTGGCATGCACTGGAGACTGGCTGATAACCATACCCTTGAGGTTGACATCAACAAAGGCGATAGCCTGAACCATGTTTTCACCCAGTTGACAGAGCAGGGTATAGAGGTCATTTCGATGCGTAACAAGGCCAACCGACTGGAAGAGCTGTTTGTTACCCTGGTGGCCAACAGCAAGAACAAGCAAGGAGCCCAAGCATGAACCGGCAGTACTGGATTGCCTTCAAGAGCCTGATCACCAAAGAAGTGAACCGCTTTGCCCGGATCTGGGTGCAGACTATGGTGCCGCCGGCGATCACCATGACCTTGTACTTCGTGATCTTCGGTAGCCTGATCGGCAGCCGGATCGGCGAGATGGGGGGCTTCAGCTACATGGAATACATTGTACCCGGCCTTATCATGATGTCGGTGATCACTAATTCTTACTCCAATGTGGCGTCATCGTTTTTCAGCGCCAAGTTCCAGCACAATATCGAAGAGCTGCTGGTGGCACCGGTACCGAATTACATCATTATCGCCGGTTTTGTCGGCGGTGGGGTGTTGCGTGGCCTCGGTGTTGGGGTGATTGTCACGGTGGTGTCCCTGTTGTTTGTCGACCTGCAGATCGCTCATTTCGGTGTCATTGTCGCAACCGTATTGATGACCTCGGTGGTGTTCTCGCTAGGGGGGCTGATCAATGCCGTTTTTGCCAAGACCTTCGATGATATCAGCATTATCCCGACCTTCGTGCTGACCCCGCTGACCTACCTCGGCGGGGTGTTTTATTCGCTGAGCTTGCTGCCCGAGTTCTGGCAGGGCGTGTCCAAGTTGAATCCAATCGTCTACATGGTCAATGCATTCCGCTATGGTTTCCTTGGCGTGTCAGATGTCGGGATCGGTACGTCATTTGCGGTATTGGGTGTTTTCACCGTTATTCTCTATAGCATTTGCTACTACTTGATTTCCCGCGGTATTGGCTTGCGTTCGTAATGCTTGGCACAAGTTGAGTAGTGAAAGCCTAGTCCTTTGTGACTAGGCTTTTTTGTTCCCGGCTCTTAATACGGCCGGTATTAGATATGAGCAGGAGTTTGCTTGCTCTTGTAGGCATCGGCAAAGCTATGGTTGCGGTCACGGTGATGCATCTCGTCTTCGCGCACGGCAACAACCACTTCACGCAGCTTGGCATCGGCTGGCAGTTTCCAGTAATCCAAGGCTATCTTAGGCGCAGGCGTATTCTCAATGGTGCCGTTATCGATGTAGTTCAGAAAGTTATCGTAACTGCGTACAGCTTCTTCTTCGAAATAGCCCACAATACGATGGGCGGTTTTCGCTGATAGCAAGTAGATAAGGGTGTAGACAATGAGGAAGACGATCTGGGTAACACGGATAAGGAAGCGTTCAAACAGCGATGGCTTGGCAACTTCAATGAAGGTCATCAGGTGCATACGTTCGTTTTCCGCTTCGGCTAAGAGTTCTTTGATCCAGCCTTCATCGTCTTTGATCCGGCGTAAAGCCTTTAGGTGATTGAAGAAACCACCCACCATACCGGGAACGGCAGCAACGGTTTCCAGCACAATGGCACGGTGACAATAGCGTTTACCAAAAAGCAGATCCGCACAGCTGCGAAGTAACAAGACGAAATACCATGCCAGATGATCGCCTATTGTCTGTGGTTTGAAATGTGGGTTTGGTGTGTGATGGGACATGACTTTACCTATTTGTATGATGTTTTTAGGCATGGTAGCGTTACAATTTTAAAGTTGCAATCAAAATGCATCTTTAAAATTGTAATTTTTGTTTCTATGTCGTACTTGTTTAGGGACGTTGTTTTTGTGTGGGGGAGGAGCTGTTAAAACCGAGCCAATAAAAAAGCCGCCACTCGATGAGTGGCGGCTTAATGATAGCAAGTGCTTATTGTTGCTCAGCAGCTTGAGGCTGGGCGAGTTCAACCACCTGGTTATCGATAAGGCGGGCTTTGCCGAGGAAGGCGGACATCAGGATCACGGCCTGCTGGGTTTCTTCGCTGACCGGTTGGAGGCTGACGGCATCGCGGATGTAGATTTCATCCGGCTGCAGGCCGGCGGCACGCAGCTGGTCGTTGGCATCGACCACGATTTCGGCGTAGTCGGTGCGGCCGCCGCGCATCTGGCTGCTGATCCAGCGCATGGTGCGGGCCAGCACTGGTGCACGCTGGCGCTCGTCGACAGTCAGATAACCGTTGCGTGAACTCATGGCCAAGCCGTCCATCTCGCGGACGGTGGCCACGCCGACAACCTCAATATCCATGGCAAGGTCGAGGACCATCTGGCGGATCAGGGCAAGCTGCTGGTAGTCCTTCTCGCCGAAGCAGGCAATATCAGGCTGCACGATGTTGAACAGCTTGGTCACAATCGTCGAAACACCACGGAAGTGGCTCGGGCGCAGGGCTCCTTCAAGCATGGTAGATAGTCCAGGTACCTCGACAAAGGTCTGACGATCCAGGCCTTGCGGATACATGATATCCGGCGTTGGGGTGAAAACCAGCTCAACGCCTTCGTTGTTCAGCTTGGCCAGATCGTCTTCCAAAGTACGCGGGTAGTTGTCGAGATCATCTGCCTTGTCGAACTGCATCGGATTGACAAAAATGCTGACTACAACCACGTCTGCCAGTTCACGGGCCTTGCGGACCAGCGTCAGGTGACCTTCATGCAGGTTTCCCATCGTTGGAACGAAAGCAATCCGGCGGCCCTCGCGGCGCCAGCTTCGGATTTGTTCACGGATCTGGGCAATCTCGGCGAATGTTTGCATTTTTATTCCTTATTCAAAGGTATGTTCTGGGCCCGGGAAGGTTCCGGCCTCGACATCTTCTAGGTATTTGGTGACGGCTGCGCGCATCTCGCCGGTTTCTGCCAGGTAGTTTTTGGAGAAACGGGGAATATAGTTGGCTGAGATCCCGAACATATCGTGCATGACTAGGATCTGGCCGTCGGTTACATTACCGGCACCGATACCGATCACCGGTACTTCAACCGCTTTGGTAATACGTTCAGCCAGGCTGGCCGGTACGCATTCCAGCAAGATAATCTGTGCACCCGCGTTTTTCAGCAGGATAGCATCTTTTACCATCTGCTCAGCGTGGTCGGAGTCACGTCCTTGCACTTTATAGCCGCCGAAAATATTGACTGATTGAGGGGTTAGCCCCAAATGGGCACAGACAGGCACGGCACGTTCGGTCAGTTTGGTCACGGTTTCTGCCAGCCAGGCACCGCCCTCGAGCTTCACCATGTTGGCACCAGCACGCATCAGCGTCGCGGCATTCTCACAAGCTTGCTCAGGAGTGGCGTAGCTCATAAATGGCATATCAGCCATCAGTAGCGAGTTCGGGCTACCAGCGCGAACTGCACGGGTATGGTAAGCGATATCCTCTACCGTTACCGGCAGGGTATCAGGCTTGCCTTGCAGTACCATGCCCAGTGAGTCGCCGACCAGCATCACTGGTACGCCTTGCTGCTCGAACAGCTGGGAAAAGCTGGCATCGTACGCGGTAACCGAGGCAAATTTACGACCTTCCTGCTTCCATTTCATCAGGTCGTTGATAGTGATCTTTTTCATGTGTTCTCCCTTTAATCCTGATAAACGGTTACTGAGACCAGATGCTCAGGCCGTTGCGGTCTACCTGCTCCACCAGCGCGTTTAGCGGCGTTCCGTCAGGCAGTACCCGTTCAGGGGCAATTTCCGCGAGTGGGTAAAGTACAAACTCACGGACTTTCATTCCGTAATGCGGCACAGTCAGGCGCTCGCAGTGGTGTTCAAGGTCGCCGTACAGGACGATATCGAGATCCAGGGTACGCGGGCCCCAGCGCTCGGCCTTGCGGACGCGGCCATGCTCTTGCTCAATAGACTGGGTACAGTCAAGCAGGGCCAGCGGGCTGAGGTCGGTCTCAACGGCGACGACGGCATTGATGTAGTCAGGCTGATCCTGTGGCCCCATCGGAGTACTGCTGTAGAGCGAGGACACGGCAACCACGCTGAGATCAGGGTGCTGCTTGAGCACCTCGATCGCACTGTTGGCCTGGGCGACAGGATCGGACAGGTTACTGCCGATGGCTATGTAGGCCAGGGTCATGACGATTTAGCCTGTGGTTTCTTGCGGCGCTGCTGCGGGCGACGGCGGCGACGACGGGGTGCGCCAGAGCCACCTTCGTTGATCTGCTGCACCATCTTGCTGCGCTGGTTGCGGTCACCATGCTGGAATTTATCCCACCACTGGGCCAGCTCGGCAATGTCCTCGCTCTCGAAGTTGGCTCGCATTTCCAGGAAGTCGAAGGCGGCCCGGAATTTCGGGTGCTCCATCATCTTGAATGCTCGCTTGCCACTGCGGCGGCTGAAACGGGTTTGTTGCTGCCAGATATCACGGATCGTCGTGGTAAAGCGGCGCGGGATGGCAATGGTCTTGACCTGCTCGTCAAGAATGTCATTGGCCGCCACCATGAAGGCATCGTAGTAGGCCAGACCGCTGGCAAAGGCGACTTCTTCGGCACGGGTAACCAGCGGGTACCACAGCATGGCGGCAAACATAAAGGCCGGGTTAACTCGCTTGCCATCGGCAATACGCTTGTCGGTCGCCGACAGGATATGCTCGATCATCTGCTCGGTCTGGCTGCTGTGATCTTCGGTGAAGTGCTCGGCCAGTAGCGGGAACAGTTGCTGGAACAAGTTGTATTCGCGCAGTAGCCTGTAGGTATCCAGGCCGTTGCCCGACTGCAGCAGCTTGAGGCTTTCCTCGAACAGGCGTGCGGCCGGGATATCCTGCAGCAGCGTTGATAGCGGCTTGATTGGGCCCGCCGTCGTTGGCTCGATGGTCATATCGAGTTTGGCGGCAAAGCGAACCGCGCGCAGCATCCGGACTGGATCCTCGCGGTAGCGGGTTTCCGGATCTCCGATTAGGCGAATAATCCGGTTGTCGAGATCTTCCACCCCGTTGACATAGTCGGCAACGGTAAAATCCTTGATGCTGTAGTACAGCGCATTGATGGTGAAGTCACGGCGTTCGGCGTCTTCTTCGATACTGCCATAGACATTGTCACGCAGCAGCATGCCTTCCTGGCTCTGGGCCGAGACATTCTTCTTGTCTTTGATGCTCGGCTTGGCATCAGAGTGGTGACCGCGGAACGTGGCCACTTCGATGACGTCTCTGCCGAACAGGATATGGGCCAGGCGGAAACGGCGGCCGATCAGGCGGCAGTTGCGAAACAGCTGCTTGATCTCTTCCGGCGTTGCATTGGTGGCAATGTCGAAGTCTTTTGGTTGTTTGTCCAACAGGAGATCGCGAACACCACCACCTACCAGATATGCGTCATATCCGGCTTTATTCAGGCGGTAAAGGACCTTCAACGCATTCTCGCTGATATCTTTACGTGAAATACCGTGCTCTTGGCGCTGATAAACTTGCAAGGCGAGTTCCTCATGGTCGAGATCACTTGCGTCTCGATTCAGTACCTTACGGCAAAAGCTGGCGACTCGATTAAAGATAATACACCTCATTTATGTGGTTCGGATTCAACAAACAGCCGCATATCATATATCACGGCAGGCCATTTTAGAATCCTAGCGCTTGTTTCCCCCGCATTTTGGCGGCAATTTGCGGGCATTTCGGGGGCGACAGGCAATTAACAGTTAGCTGGACGACAATACTGCAGGCGCTTGGTTTCAGCCCGATGAAGGGGCTGAATGGGCCAGGGTAATCGCGGTGGTTGCCGGCAGGTTTGCCACTTGCCAGTGGGCTGTACCCCAGAGCAGAATATCGCGGACCGACGAGCTTACCAGATCGACCGGTGGCTGCATGCCAAGAAACCCCATGGCTGCGATAAGGGCCGGCCTTGGATTGGTTTTATCGATGGCCGGGGCATGGTTCTGCTTCGAGAGCTTGTTGCCGTTTTCGGTCACTGCCAGCGGCAGGTGCAGATAGCGGACTTCCGGCTGGCCAAGCAGGCGGTATAGCCCGATCTGGCGGCCGGTGGGTTCAATTAAATCCGCGCCGCGGACCACTTCGGTGATCCCCTGCTCGATATCATCCAGCACTACAGCCAGATTATAGGCGAACAGGCCGTCACGGCGGCGGATAATGAAATCCTCTGCGGCCAGCGGGGCCGGGATGCTGATGTGGCCATGCAGCAGGTCGTTGAACGCCAGTACGGGGGTGTCAACCTTGAGCCGGATGGCATTGCCAGCCGCCCCCAATCGCAGGTCACGGCAGCTGCCAGGGTAGAAGCCCCCGGCCAGTTTGATTTGCTTACGGGTACATTGGCAGTAATAGGCCTGCTGATCATCGAGCCATGCCTCTATCTGGGCCTGGTACGCTTCGTGGCGCTGGCTTTGGTACATGATCCCCCCGTCCCACTCGAGGCCATAGGCTTCGAGGGTACGTAAGATATCATCCGCGGCACCGGGCATCTCCCGCGGCGGGTCAAGATCTTCCATTCTCACCAGCCAAGTCCCACGTTCTGCTCTGGCCTGGAGGTAGCTGCCGAGAGCGGCTACCAGTGAGCCGAAGTGGAGTGGGCCTGACGGGGACGGCGCAAAGCGACCGATATATTGCTTGTTTGTACTCATAAGAAAATCAACTGTACCAACCTGCATACTATTCTGAACAGCGCAGATAGTTAAGCAGTTTGGTATCAAACGAAAAAGGGAGCTGGCGCTCCCTCTTGACTATCATGGTGTAGTACGTAGTGTACTAGCCAGCCATCTGCTTTTCTTTGATTTCAGCCAGCGTCTTACAGTCGATACATAGCTCGGCTGTTGGACGGGCTTCCAGACGGCGGATACCGATTTCGATACCGCAAGAGTCACAGAAACCGAAGTCGTCATCTTCAATGCGTTGAAGTGTCTTCTCGATCTTCTTGATCAGTTTGCGTTCACGATCACGGTTGCGTAACTCAAGGCTAAACTCTTCTTCTTGAGCCGCACGGTCAACGGGATCCGGGAAGTTGGCCGCTTCGTCCTGCATGTGGTTCACGGTACGATCAACTTCTTCGCGTAACTGGTTGCGCCAGGCTTCAAGAATCTTACGGAAGTGCTCTAGCTGAGCTTCACCCATGTATTCTTCGCCAGCTTTTTCCTGGTAAGGTTCAACCCCAGCAATAGCCAGGATGCCTAGCGATTTTTTAACGTTGCTCTCTGGCATATAGCATCTCCTAATATACCTAATAACCGTCACTGGTTAAATTTGGGCGGTATCTATAGCAGAAAGGGAGTGGTGTGGCAATTGCTGCATATATTCAATTTTATACCAATGTGAAGAAAGCATCACTTTGCGGTACTTACTGGTTGAATTTTATGCGATGGTCTATGTAGAGCTCCGTTGGATTCAATACCGCCTTGTAACACAGGATCTCTACGCCAGCCCGCTCTGCTTGTTGAATTAATGAAAAGTAGTCCGGGTCTATATGGTGCGCCGCAGATACTTTTTCAATCCCCGAATGTAAAATTGCGAAAAAAAGTATGGCACGCTCACCATTTTGTGCCACCTCAATTAGTTCCCGTAGGTGCTTTTGCCCACGAGTGGTGACCGCATCCGGGAAATATCCTTGCCCTGCTTTTCCCTGATCCAGCAGGGTGACACTTTTTACTTCGATGTAGCAGTCTGGTTTGTGCTCATCTTGTAATAAGATATCTATCCTACTGTTTTCACTACCATACTTAACTTCTGTGCGAAGTGATGAATAGCCTTCCAATTCTGTGATGACATTCTTGTTAATCGCCTCTACGACCAACCGGTTGGCCTGGGCGGTGTTGACGCAAATGCTGTGTCCTTGCGGTGTCTGGGATAATTCCCAGCTGTACGGGTATTTGCGCTTCGGGTTGTTCGAGGTTGAATACCACACCGTATTGCCTGGCTCGGCGCATCCGGTCATCGCACCGGTATTGGCACAGTGGATGGTGGTGATTGAGCCGTCGGGCAGTGAAATGTCGGCGAGAAACCGCTTGTAGCGTTTGAGCAGGGTCGCAGGTTGCAGTGGCGGGGTGAACTTCATGCCTTGTCCTTTGGTTGTTATTGCTAGCGGCTGCCGAGGGGCCATTGGCTGAGGAGCTGGTACTGGACCCCCTGGCGGCAGCCATGGCTGACTGGTTTGGAAATATACAGGCCAAAGTGTTTGAAGTGAAAATCTATTTTGTCGAATGCCGGTAGTCGCTCCGGGCGCTTGGCAACGGACTTGGCAAGGGTGATATGAGGCTTGAACGGGCGAGATTCCTGTTCTAGGCCGCAACTTTCCACGAGGGATTTAAGCTGTTGCGCCAGTGCCAGTAAAGGCAGGGGGGGCTGCTCGGGGGCGAGCCATATGACCTTGCTGCGCTTCCAGTATCCGAGTGTTGTCAGCCGCAATGAAAAGGCCGGGGGAGCCGTTAGCTGCTGGGCGGCGGCGACAATGCTATTGGTCTGCTCGTCAGTGACCATGCCGAGGAAGGCCAGGGTGATGTGCAGGTTTTCCTGGCTCACGGGGCGGCCGAGCCGGCAGCATTGCGATGAGAGCCGGGCAAGGCGGTGAAAGGCATCGCTGCTGTGGTCGGGCGATAACGCAAAGAACAAACGCTGTTTTTTCTCTTTGATCATATTAAGTAAGCTACAATGGCCAAGCCTAAATTGAATATGACACAAGGTGTTCCCATTGTCACAGCTGCCTATTGATGATGTGCTTCCCGCACTGCTGACCCAACTTGATGCCCGCGCGCAACTGATCCTCAAAGCTCCTCCCGGAGCCGGTAAATCAACTCGTTTGCCTTTGGTGCTGCTTCAGCAGGGGGCTGTCGCCGGCAAGATAGTGATGCTGGAGCCCCGCCGCCTGGCGGCAAGGAATATTGCCCGCTACCTGGCTTCTCAGCTGGGTGAGCAAGTAGGGGATACCGTGGGCCTGCGGGTTCGGGGAGAAACCCGTGTTAGCAGCAAGACCAAGCTGGAAATTGTCACCGAGGGGGTGATGACCCGGATGCTGCAGCAAGATCCTGAGCTGACGGGGACCGATCTGCTGATCTTCGATGAGTTCCATGAGCGCAGTATTCATGCCGATACCTCGCTGGCTCTGGCGCTGGAGGTACAGGAAGCGCTGCGTGACGATCTCAAGTTGCTGGTGATGTCGGCGACACTGGATGAAGATGCCCTGACGGGGCTATTGCCAGAGGCTGGCTATATCGAGTCGGAAGGGCGCAGCTTTCCGGTTGAATTGCGCTACAAAAAGCTGGCGGAAAACACCCACCTTATTGACGCAACAGCAAGGGAGATTTCAACCCTGCTGTCTTCTGAGTCTGGCTCGATGCTGGTCTTTTTGCCGGGAGCCGGGGAGATCCGCCGTCTGGCAGAGCAACTTGAGGGTCAGCTCGGAGATGATGTACTGGTGTGTCCGCTCTATGGCCAGCTTACCGGTAGCCAGCAACAGCAAGCCATTACGCCAGCGCCCAAAGGCAAGCGCAAGGTGGTGTTGGCCACCAACATTGCCGAAACCAGTTTGACCATCGAGGGGATCCGGATGGTGGTGGACTGTGGTTTGGAGCGCATTGCCTTGTGGGATCCGAAAACCGGGATCAGCCGCCTGGAGTCGGTGCGTATTGCTCGCTCTTCCGCTGAGCAGCGGGCCGGCCGTGCCGGCCGCTTGGAGCCGGGGATCTGCCTGCGATTGTACAGCGAGGAGATGTTGGCGCGTCAGCCTGCCACACCGCAACCAGAGATTTTGCGCGCCGATCTGACCTCGCTGGCGATGGAATTGGCCCAATGGGGCTGCCAGTCTGCCGCGGATCTGCATTGGCTGGATTTGCCGCCCGTACCAGCCTTGAAACAAGCCCATGTGCTATTGGTCGGTCTGGGAGCAATGGATGAGAACGGCAGGCTGACTGAAATGGGCAGCAAAATACAAAAGCTCGGTGTCGAGCCGCGCCATGCCGCGATGCTGCTGATGGCTAAACAGCACGGTGACAAGGCCATGGCCACAGCTGCGCTACTGGTTGCCTTGCTGGAAGAGCCGCCTAGGGGGAATAACAACCCTGATTTGCACTTCCAGCTCAACCTGGTGGAAAGTGGTAAGCAGTCACGGAGCAGGGCTTACCTGCAGCGGGCATCACAGCATTTGGCGAAATTGGGGAATAATAAGGCTGCTATTAAAGTGGCGGGTGAATGGATCGCTCCTTTGCTGGCGGCAGGCTTTCCGGATCGTATCGCCTTGTCTCGCGGTAACGATGGTCGCTATCAGCTCGCTAATGGTCAGGGGGCGATGATGATGCCTGATGAGCCGTTGGCAGATGAAGAACTGCTAGTGGTTGCCGATATCGTCAAGACGCGCCAGGGGGACAGCCGGATCTTCTCCGCGGTGCCAGCCCAACTCGCTGAACTGCAAGATAAATTGCCGCATCTTTTCGTCTGGCGTGACTGGCTCGACTGGGATGATAAGAAAGGTCGGCTGAGTGCAGAGAAGCATTTGTGCTGCGGTAAGCTGGTACTCGAGCGCCAGCCGATGGGCGAGCCTGAACCGGCCAAGGCTAGCGAAGCCTTGCTCAATGCTGTCCAGCGCAAGGGTTTGGGTATTTTGCCGTGGAACAAGACTGCCGAGGGGGTGTTGAGCCGTGCCCGCTGTGCTAGCGAATGGCTGCCTGAGCTGGATTTGCCGGCGATGGATGATGAGGCCTTGCTGGCAGCTGCGGGTGAATGGCTGTTGCCTTACATGAACGGGATGAAAACTCTCAAGGCATTGGAGCGGCTTGATCTCGTGGCGGCCCTGGAAGCCAGGCTGGGGTGGGACAAGAAGCAGCAACTCGATCAGGCATTGCCTACCCATTACACCGTGCCGACAGGGTCGCGGTATGCGATTCGCTATCAGCCCGGGCAATATCCGGTACTGGCCGTCAAGCTGCAGGAGATGTTTGGCGAGAAGAGTTCGCCAGTGATTGCCAATGGCAAGGTGGCAGTGGTACTGGAGTTGCTGTCACCGGCACAGCGGCCACTGCAGATCACCCGCGACTTGGCGGCTTTTTGGCAGGGCGCTTACCGCGAGGTGCAAAAAGAGATGAAAGGGCGTTACCCTAAACACCCTTGGCCGGATGATCCTGCCAGCCATGAGCCGACCAAAAAAACGAAAAAACACATGCAGAAATAGAAGATCATGATGACAGAGCAAGCAAGGCGTTCAGTGGTCCCTGCACCCAAACAGCAGGCACCTAAAAAGCCCGCCGCAGGCAAGGATGGTACCAAGAAACCGGTACGTAAGCGTAAACCGGCGGCAGCCAGCAAATCCAAGGCGACCCCCACTAAGCGTCCGGCCAAGTCGAGCCGCAGCCGCAAAAAAAGCCCGAGAGGGAAACGGCAGGGTCTGCCAGGTTGGTTCAAGTGGCTGCTTGGCTTTGGCCTGAAGTTGTCTATTGCTGTGCTTGCGGTGTTGCTGGTGGTCGGGATCTATCTCGACAATATTGTCCGCGACCGTTTTGATGGCCAGTTATGGAACTTGCCTGCCGTTGTCTATGGCCGGGTGCTGGATTTGCAGCCGGGGCAGACTATCAGCTTGAATGAAGTGCGCCGTGAGCTGGATCTGCTGCAGTACCACAAGGTGCGGACGCCGCAGCGCAACGGGGAATACTCATCGTCAACAACCCGGATCGAGTTGGTCCGCCGCCCGTTTGAGTTTGCCGATGGTCCGGAAGGCGCCCGGCATATCATGCTGACCTTTGACGGCAATGAACTGAAGAGCATCCAGGATGCGGGATCTAAGCGCCAGCTTGGCTACCTGCGCATTGAGCCGAAGATGTTGGGTATGCTGGAAACGGGTGAGAGCGAACAGCGGCTTTTCTTGCCGCGCGAGCAGTTCCCCGAGGTACTGGTCGATGCTTTGCTGGTTACCGAAGACCGGGATTTCTACCACCATGACGGGGTCTCGCCGCTGGCCATTGCCAGGGCCATGGTGGTTAATCTCAAGGCAGGCCGAACCGTGCAGGGTGGCAGTACCCTGACCCAGCAGCTAGCCAAAAATATGTTCCTGAGCCGCGAGCGCTCGCTATGGCGAAAGATCCGGGAAGCCTACATCGCTGTCATTATTGATTACCGCTACAGCAAAGATCAGATCCTCGAGGCTTATCTCAATGAGATCTACCTGGGGCAAAATGGCGGCAAGGAAATCCATGGCTTTGGGCTAGGGGCTAGGCTGTACTTCGGCCGTCCGCTGCAGGAGCTTAGGATCGACCAGCAGGCGTTGCTGGTCGCCATGGCAAAGGGCCCATCCTATTACAATCCATGGCGAAACCCTGAACGGGCCAGACAACGGCGGGATTTGGTGCTGAGGCTGATGATGGACAATGGGATCTTGTCCGGCCAGGATTATGAGCTGGCGGCTTCGCGACCGCTCGATGTGCAGGCGAGTCCAATGATCGCCCGCCGTCAACCGGCTTATTTCCAGCAACTCCAGCGTGAGCTCAAGCTACGGGTAGGCAAAAACTATACTCCGGGTGTGGGCTTGCGGATCTTCAGTACCTTGGATCCCCTTTCGCAGAAAGAGGCGGAGGAGGCGATTGTCAGCATGGTACCTAAGCTCAGACAGAAGGCGGGCGTCGGGCTCGAAACTGCACTGGTAGCGGCTGATCGCAGAACCGGTGAGATCAGGGCGATGATCGGTGGTAGCAATCCGGGCTATGCCGGTTTTAATCGCGCTTTGGATGCCAGCCGGCAGATTGGCTCGCTGGTCAAGCCGGCGGTATACCTGGCGGCTTTGCGCCATCCAGAACAATTTACCCTGGCAACGACGGTCGAAGATAAGCCGATCCTGCTCAATGGCAGCAGGGGGAAAAATTGGCAGCCTCGCAACTACGATCGCAAGTTCCGCGGAGAAGTCCCGCTCTACTACGCATTGGCCAAGTCACTCAACGTTCCAACGGTCAATCTGGGTATGCAGGTTGGGCTTAATGAGGTGATCGATACGATGGTGGACTTGGGGGTTAGCCGCGGCGAGGTGCCCAAACTGCCCTCTATCTTGCTAGGTGCTTTTACCCTGACGCCGTTTGAAGTGACCCAGATGTATCAGTCGGTCGCCAGCGGTGGCATGAAAGCCGAACTTACCGCGCTGAGGGCGGTTGTTGACCAGCAGGGCAACCGGCTATACCAGCGGATGCCGCGAGCCAGCCAGGTGGTACCCGAACAGGCGGCATGGTTGACGACCTACGGGATGAAAAACGTGGTCTCGCAGGGAACGGCTCGCTTTCTTCAGCCCCAGTTTGGCTGGGCAGCTCTGGCTGGTAAAACGGGTACCACAGATAATAACCGCGACAGCTGGTATGTCGGTGCCGATGGCCGTGAAGTGGTCACGATATGGGTTGGCAGGGATGACAACAAACCGGTTAACCTGACAGGCTCTGGCGGGGCGTTGCGTTTGTATGGCGACTATCTCAAGCGTCGCCAGCCGGAGCGCTTGGCGCTGCCATGGCCACAGCAGTTAACCACAGCCAAGTTTAGCCAGATGCCAAATGGTACCTTGGTGAGGGACTGCGCAGGGCAGCATTCGCTGCCGATGTGGGATAAGGACGGCTCCGTTAAAGGCTATTGCGATGGAAATCAGCCTGCTGGATGGCTCAAAGAGATGTTCAGTTGGTAAAGATGGTAGAGCGATGATAAGTACGCCCCTATTTGGGGCGTTTTTTTATCTGGGGATAGGTCTAACTAGTCATCCGGATCGAAGTATAAAGAAATCCGGCTGCGGGGGTTAAGGTAGTCGTAGACCTTGTCCGGCAGCTTGCTTGGGTGGATAACCTGCTCGATGCGCAGGTGGCTCTCTTCTAAGTCAATGATCGGTGCCTCGTTGGAGGGGACCGTCGGGTCGTACAGCAAGATATTGGGCGTGAGCAGGCTCTCTGAGTTGACCGAGATAACCAGTCCCAGTTGCTGGTTTGACAACTGGACCACGCTGCCTGGCGGGTAGACCCCAAGCAGGCGGATCAGCAGTGCCAGGTAGTCATTGTTGTACTGCTCCTTCTTGTGCTTGAACAAGTAGGAGAGGGCGCTGTAGGGGATCCTCGCCTTGGCCGGATCCTGCGGATGGCACAGATTGTCATAAGCATTAACGACGGCAACCAGCTGGGCTTTGGGATCGATTTGAACTGCCGAGAGTTGCTTGGGGTAGCCACTACCATCAAGTAGTTCATGATGCTGGTAAAGGATCGGTTTGGCCTGTTCGGAAAAACTGTCTGACAAATTGGCCAGGTCGACGCTGTATTTCGGGTGGAGCTTGAGGTAGTTCTCCTCCGGCTCGGTAAGCGGGGTGGTCTTGCGGGTGATAGCTGTTGGCACCTTCAATTTGCCCATATCGTGGAACAGGGCTCCGATGGCAATGGTTTTGATATCCTGCCCGGTCATCCCGCTCGAGCGGGCCAGCATCATCGACATGATGGCCACGTTAAGCGAGTGGCTGTAGATATCTTCGTTATCGCTGCCCTCGTTCATTAGGTGAAGAGCAACGTTGTCGGTTTCAAGCAAGGCATCAACCATCTCCTCAACCAGAAGCTCCGCCTCCTTGACGGCTGTAATAGGACGGCTTTTGATTTTGCCGACAATTGCGCGCAACTGGGCCACTGAGCGGGTGAAGTTTTTTTCACAACGCTGTAGCTTACGCTTGTAGTTCTTGAGCTTCTCTATGCGGCCTTGCTTCTCTTGCCATAGCTTTTCTGCCTGGAGGTCGAGAAAACGGCTCTCATGCTCACTGATAGCCTCTAGAGTATTGTCCGGGGCAAGAGGCTGGGTATCACTTTTTTCTGGGAGCAGAAAGACATGCTTGATACCGAGATTTTTGATCAGCCTGATTTGCTGGCTATCTTTGATTTTGAAATGATTGAGGAGGAAAGGGTGATCGGTCCACTGTACTGGCAGCTTGATATAAAGGCCTTCGGTTAAGCGCTCTACTGATAGTTTGATACTGGCCATGGTGTCCGGTGCAACCTGTTTATAATGAGGCTTAATTCTACCTAACCGGATTCATTTCCCAAATATGCCATGAATTGCTTATTGACTGGAGGCTAGCGGTGATATGGCCCCAAATAAATTACCCCGGGGCAAACTACAGGCGAAAAAAAACCTCATCAAAGATGAGGTTTCAAAGGATGGTGCCGACTACCGGAATCGAACTGGTGACCTACTGATTACAAGTCAGTTGCTCTACCTACTGAGCTAAGTCGGCATTTTATTCTTATTATTCAAGCTAAAAAGCTTAAATCGAAAGTGGCTCCCCCTGCGGGACTCGAACCTGCGACATACGGATTAACAGTCCGCCGTTCTACCAACTGAACTAAGGGGGAATTATCTTGTTACATCATGTTGCTTATCTAAAGCACCATAATCAAAATATGGTGCCTCGAGGCGGAATCGAACCACCGACACGAGGATTTTCAATCCTCTGCTCTACCGACTGAGCTATCGAGGCAAAAGTAGCGATGGTAAATCTCTACTTTCACTTACCGAAGTAAGTTAATAAATGGTGCCGACTACCGGAATCGAACTGGTGACCTACTGATTACAAGTCAGTTGCTCTACCTACTGAGCTAAGTCGGCACACTAAAAGTGGCTCCCCCTGCGGGACTCGAACCTGCGACATACGGATTAACAGTCCGCCGTTCTACCAACTGAACTAAGGGGGAATTATCTTGTTACATCATGTTGCTATCAAGCACCACAATATGAATATGGTGCCTCGAGGACGGAATCGACCGCGCCCGGCTAGGGACCGACACATTATCGCAACGCGATAACCTTTGGAACCTACTTGTAAGCATCATACTCTAAAATATGGTGCCTCGAGGCGGAATCGAACCACCGACACGAGGATTTTCAATCCTCTGCTCTACCGACTGAGCTATCGAGGCAAAGCAAGAGCGGTTAAGACTCTGCTTCATCTTACCGAAGTAAGGAATAAATGGTGCCGACTACCGGAGTCGAACTGGTGACCTACTGATTACAAGTCAGTTGCTCTACCTACTGAGCTAAGTCGGCACACTAAAAGTGGCTCCCCCTGCGGGACTCGAACCTGCGACATACGGATTAACAGTCCGCCGTTCTACCAACTGAACTAAGGGGGAATTATCTTTTAAATCATGTTGCTATCAAGCACCACAATATGAATATGGTGCCTCGAGGCGGAATCGAACCACCGACACGAGGATTTTCAATCCTCTGCTCTACCGACTGAGCTATCGAGGCAACGGGGCGCATTAAAAAGGTTTTCGGCCTTTGCGTCAATGGTTTTTTGATAAAAACATGCTGACTTTGCCTTTTTTGCACTGATCGCTCGGTTTTTGAACTTATTGCTGACTCTATACGGCTTGCAGCCATGTTATTCGTTATCCAAAAGTGTACGGTTTTCACGGTCAAGAGCGCGCGAAAGTGCCGGTCGGCGGCTGACAAATTGGCGGTATTTTTCAAGCTTCAGGGGCAGTTTCTGATCAAACTTCACTGCCCAGTTCAAGGTATGGGCCAGTAGAATATCGGCAACGGTTGGAAAGTGCCCCAATAAGTATTCATCGCCTTGCAGGCGGGACTCTGCAACTTTCAGTGCCTTTTTGAACTCCCAGGCGGCGACAGGCAGCATTTCTGGCAGGCGGATTGACTCGGGTAGGGCAAATCGATGCTTGCCCATGCTCCAAAGCGGCTGCTCCAATTCGGTAATGATATAGCTGACCCATTCATGATGGCTGGCCGACTCGGTGCTACCGGGCTCTGGCAGCCAATGGTGGCCATATTTCTCTGCTAGGTAGAGACAAATAGCCGAGGATTCACAGATAGTGGTGCCATCGTCAGTCAAGCAGGGGACTTTTCCTTGTGGGTTGAGGGTGAGAAACTGGGGGGAGCGATGATCATTTTTGGCAAAGTTTATCAGGCGGTAATGCCAATCGAGGCCAAGTTCTTCAAGCAGCCAAGAGACGCGGAGTGAGCGGGTGCGCGGGTAGCCGTAAAGGGTGATCATCATTTCTTCCTTGGTTTTTTATAGTTTGTTGATATTAAAGTTAGCAAAAAATAGACGAACTGCAGGCTGGGCGTCAAAGTGCTGACACTGGCGGGTGACGAAAAGCGGCGTGAGGTGAGTCCCCTGTTAGGCTTTCTCAGATAAGAAAAAAGCCAAGTCTTTCGTCGGGGACGCCCAGTCTTGGCTGTTTTTTCTGGAAGTGCTCTGGGGATAAATCGCAGATACGAAAAAGCCGCGTCAAATGACACGGCTTTTTCTAAAGTGGCTCCCCCTGCGGGACTCAACGCGGGCGGCTAGCTCTGAGACAATTACTCGGCACGAGTAAGTCGCAGTTACATAAGAAAAAAGCCAAGTCTTTCGACTTGGCTTCTTAATGTGGCTCCCCCTGCGGGACTCGAACCTGCGACATACGGATTAACAGTCCGCCGTTCTACCAACTGAACTAAGGGGGAATTATCTTGTTACATCATGTTGCTTATCTAAAGCACCATAATCAAAATAT
>NZ_PYME01000025.1:0-87771 GCF_003025515.1 Photobacterium gaetbulicola
TGGGTCAGCGGAATCCTTTAGGGACAGCGGCATACATGCCGAACTAAGTCCGGATGTATGACTGCAATCTTAACCAGTTTGATTTTTTAGAGCGTGGGTACTTGGCAAACCGGGGCGACCATGTATGATAATTGGTGATAGTCAGCTGATTCTCGACCAGCCGGATCTGGATATCGCCGACACTGTAATTGAACGCATTTTTGATCAGGTTGTTGATGACAATATTGATAAAGCTCTCCGGTGCGGAGATCGTACTCGCCGAGTGCGTCTCCAAGACGTAACTGGCGTCCTGTTTGGCGAAAATAGGGGCCATGGCATCGAGTTGCCGGCGGAGGTTATCTTCCAGCGGGTAGGTCCCGAAATGGTGGCGGTCAATGCTTTCTTTACCCAGCAGCAAGAATGCTTCGGTTAACTCGCGCATCTCTTCGCTGGCTTGCTGCAGTCGGTTGATGGCTTTGATGGCCACTGGCGGCTGGTTAGGCACTTTGCCCAACAGCTCCGCCGAACCCTGGATCACCATAATCGGGGTTCGCAGTTCATGCGAGGCGAAGCGGCTGAACTCGTGCTCGCGCTGAAAATAGCGGGCAATGTTTGTCTTGCTCTCATGCAGTGCCTGCTCGATCTCCCGGGTTTCTTTGTAGTCGGTCTCGACCAAAAAGTCCGGCTGGTCAGGCGGCATATTGCGGATTTTGTGCTCGATGGTTTCGAGCGGGCGAGAGACACTCTTTACGAAATACCAGCTGTAGATCAGTACCGCGAGGGAGACGGCCCCGCCCAAGCTGAATGTCATGAAGTGCAGGCGGGCTTCGTATTCGTCGAGGTAGTCGTCGGCATCATCCTGGAACACGATGTAGAACAGGCCGTCACCGGATGGGTGCGCGGTGACGAGGAAGTGCTTGTCCTCTTTGCCCAGCAGGTGCTCATAAAAGCCGGGCTCCCGGTAGTTATCAAGCCAAGCCGGTGGGCTTTCCTTGCTCCAGTAGCTGTAGAACTCATGCTCATTGGGGAGCTGGGCCTGATCGCCAAAGCGCTGGTAGTCGCGGCTGTAGCGGCTTGCCTCGGTATCGAGCCAGTGGTGGAGGCTGATGATCTCAAGCTCATTCTCGGCCAAATAGATCACCGACCAGAACAAGGTAAACATAATCAGCGTGGGAATGCCGAAGCTCCAGCGGATCTTGCGGTAAATGCTGGGGTAGGCTTTAGGCTTTGAGTCGGTATCCTTGGCCATGAATCGTCTCTAGTCGTGGTTCTACAAAGTCTTTGTCGATAGCATTTCTCAGGCCATAGACATGGCTGCGCAGGGCATCGCTACCCGGCGCATCGTCTCCCCACACGCTGTCTATGACTTCCTGGCGGGATACTATAGCGGGGGCCTTTTTCACCAGCAGCGATAGGATTTTCAGTTGGATACGACTGAGCTTGATCGGCTTGCCGGCCCGGAGCACCTCGCCAGTGGACTGGTTGATAGTAATGTCGGCAAAGTGCAGTAAGCCAACATCTTTGCGTGCCCCCCGGCTGGCCAGTGCTTGCAGACGAAGGCACAGCTCTTCCATGGCAAAGGGCTTGACGAGGTAATCATCGCCGCCGGCCTGGAAGGCGGCAATTTTGTCCTCCAGGCTGTCCTTGGCGGTCAAAAACAGGATCGGGGTGTCACACAGCACTTCTTGGCGTATTTTCTTAACGGCTGAAATACCGTCGATTTTGGGCATCATGATATCCATGATGATGACATCGTAATGGTTGTCCTTAACCAGTTGGATTGCGCCAAGGCCATGGTATGCGCAGTCAATGGTATGGCCTTCTAGCTCGAGATAATCAGCCAGTGTTTCGGCGACATGGTAGTTATCTTCGACAATCAGCACTTTCATAAGCCAGTTTATTTATCCTCGTCAGACATTTCTTCACGCTTGCTTCACAGGCAGCGTAATAACATACCGCCAGTTAGTAATTATGCGCAATTAATCATAGGTAAAGTATGAAAAAAATGGCACTAGCTTCTCTAGCTGCAATGGTGTTGGCCGGTTGCGGCGGAAGTTCCGGTTCGGGCGGTTCGTCGGCGGAGGTCAAAACCGGTCGCCTTGACGGACAGGTTGCCGATATCTCGCACAGCAACAAGACCCTGAGCGTAAACGGGTATGCGCTGCGCAGTGAAGGTGCCCCGGTCATCTATCGTGATGGCGTGACCTTGCCGTTTGGTGAACTGGTCAACGGCATGCGAGTGCAGATCGATGCTGATGATAACCGGATTGAAACGATGAAACTCGATCCTTCCCTGACAGGCGTTGTTACCGCCATCAACGGCGATCAGTTTACGGTTAACGGTATCACGATGACTTTTGCGGGGCTGGCGGAGATCAATGTCGGCGACTGGGTGATGGTGACAACTTACCCGCTGGCTGACGGCTCGGTGGAAGTGGTTGCGGTGCAGAAAGTCCCCGATCTTGGTTTTGTCGAGATCGAGGGGCCGGTTTCCCAGCTCGACAGCACTGCCTATACCTTCAAGATAGGCACGGTGACCGTGGACTACAGCCAGGCAAAAGTGGATGACGACGATGAGCTGGCCAACGGGGCATGGGTCGAAGTCTACGGTGATATGCATGGCACGACGCTGGTGGCCACTGAGGTTGATGTGGAAGATGATCTCGATTACGACGATACCGAAATCGAAGGGGTCATCTCCTGGGTCAATAACAACCTGACCCAAATTGAGCTCAACGGCCGCCTGCGTATCGAAGTCAACGATCGCACCGAGTTTGACGACGGCCGTCGCGAGGATCTGGCATCGGGGCGCTGGGTCGAGGTAGAAATGGCCTATCGTTCAGGGCGCCTGGTCGCGACTGAGATTGAATTTGAAGACGATGGCAATAGCGTATCGGGCAAGGAGTTCCAGGCGGTTGGCGAAGCGAGATACCGAGCGGGTGTCTTCACCATCAATGGCATTGAAATCGAAATCAATGGCCAGACCGAGTTCGACGATGGCCTGAACCACGACAATCTGGATACCAGTTGGGTCGAGGTTGAAGGGCGCTACCTTGAAGACGGCAGCGGTGTGGGCCGCTACGTGGCGATCGAAATTGAACGCGAAGACCGTTTTGACGATGAAATCGAGCTTGAAGGGCCGGTCAAGGGCGGGACGATCTGGGGCTATGCGGCAACGGATAACTCCCTGGCGAAATATGAGGGCCGCTGGGTCGATCTCGACTGTGACTTCAACGGTACAACGCTATCGCGCTGCGACGACTAGAGCCAAGCTGAGCAGAAACGATATCGGTTATTGAAGCGCCTGCGGGCGCTTTTTTGTCGTTACGGTCCGGGGGAAAATGGCTGACGCATTCAGTACTAGCGAACTGAGGCATTATTGGTTACTCTGCAATGACTGCGACCAAACAGGATTAATGAAAAAACAGATGGAAAGTTTAACGTTACAGCCGATCAGTAAGATTAATGGCACCGTGAATCTGCCAGGTTCCAAAAGCGTCTCGAACCGAGCTCTGCTATTGGCGGCGTTAGCAAGCGGTACGACCCGACTGACTAACCTCCTTGATAGTGATGATATCCGTCACATGCTAACAGCCCTGACCAAGCTGGGAGTGAGCTATCAATTGTCTGACGACAAGACCGTGTGTGAAGTAACAGGCCTTGGTGGCGCATTCCAGCCAACCGAAGCGATGGAACTCTTCTTGGGTAACGCCGGTACAGCCATGCGCCCGCTGGCGGCGGCACTGTGTCTGGGGGAGGGCGAGTTCGTTCTCACGGGTGAGCCACGCATGAAAGAGCGTCCTATTGGTCACCTGGTTGATGCCCTGCGTACTGCAGGGGCGGATATTACCTATTTGGAAAATGACAACTACCCGCCGCTTAAAATCAAAGGTACAGGCCTGAAAGGCGGCGAGGTGGAAATCGACGGTTCTATCTCGAGCCAGTTCCTGACCGCGTTTCTGATGTCGGCGCCGCTAGCCTCGGCCGATACGGTGATCCGCATTAAAGGCGAACTGGTTTCGAAACCGTATATTGATATCACCCTGCATATCATGGCCCAGTTCGGTGTCGAGGTGGAAAACCGCGACTACCAGGAATTTGTGGTTAAAGGGGGCCAGGCCTATCAGGCTCCGGGTGACTTCTTGGTCGAGGGTGATGCCTCGTCGGCGTCTTACTTTTTGGCTGCCGCCGCGATCAAGGGCGGTGAAGTGAAAGTGACCGGTATCGGCAAGAAGAGTATCCAGGGGGATGTGCAGTTTGCCGATGCCCTGGCCGCGATGGGGGCAGAAATTGAGTGGGGCGACGACTACGTGATTGCCCGCCGGGGCGTGCTCAAGGCGGTCGATATGGACTTTAACCATATTCCCGATGCCGCGATGACGATCGCCACCGCCGCCTTGTTTGCCGAAGGCACCACGTCTATCCGCAATGTCTATAACTGGCGGGTGAAGGAAACCGACCGTCTGGCGGCGATGGCAACTGAGCTACGCAAGGTCGGTGCCGAGGTAGAAGAAGGCAAAGACTACATCACGATTACCCCGCCGGCACAGCTTACCCATGCAGCCATTGACACCTATGATGACCACCGCATCGCGATGTGCTTCTCGCTGGTGGCACTGAGCGATACGCCGGTGACGATCAATGATCCTAAGTGTACCTCCAAGACCTTCCCGGATTACTTCGACAAGCTGGCCATTCTGAGTCATTAACTGTCTAGGTTGTCATTAGTTAAGCAGAACCCGCCGTCTGGCGGGTTTTGTATTTTATCTTCAGGTCTATTTGGCCTGAAGACCGATTACTGATTGGTATCACAACTTTTTTCTCGTATAATATGCCCCCGTTTGAGAGCGGTAATACGTATCGGTATGCCCCGATGTCGTCTCGATGGGTATTACTGCTTAGATTTAAACAAGTTTGGAGATTACCTATGTCTACTCACGCGCCAGTGATCACTGTCGATGGACCAAGCGGTGCTGGCAAAGGCACGCTATGCATGCTATTGGCAGATAAACTGGGCTGGAAGCTATTGGACTCTGGTGCCATCTACCGTGTACTCGCCCTGGCGGCGCTGCACCATGGTGTTGACCTGGAGTCTGAAGACGCACTTGTACCTTTGGCGGCTCACCTGGATGTGCAGTTTATCGCTGAAGGTGAGTTGGTAAAGGTGATTCTTGAAGGGGAAGACGTGTCGGGTGAGCTTCGTAAGGAAGAAACCGGCATGGCAGCCTCCAAGGTGGCAGCACTGCCGCGCGTGCGCGAAGCTCTGCTTCGTCGCCAGCGTGCATTCAGCGAAGCGCCGGGACTAGTTGCGGATGGTCGTGACATGGGCACCGTGGTGTTCCCTCAGGCAGAAGTCAAGATCTTTCTCGATGCCAGTGCCGAAGAACGTGCGAATCGTCGCATGAAGCAGTTGCAACAGAAAGGGTTAGATGTTAACTTTGACCACCTTTTGAAAGAAATTCAGGAACGTGACTACCGAGATCGCAACCGTGCGGTCGCGCCGTTACGTCCCGCGGCTGATGCATTGGTGCTAGACTCTACAGAGATGTCTATCGATCAAGTCATCGAACTGGCATTGGCCCATATTGAAACGAAATTATCAGCCGAATAATTCGGCATGATGGCGTCGGTGTCACGGAAGATAACTGACTTTACTACCAACCCCATGCGGTAGGATACCCATGGTTGTTAATCACATTGAAGATTAAATAATGACTGAATCTTTTGCTCTACTTTTTGAAGAGTCTCTAAACGAACTAGAAACACGTCCAGGTGCAATCGTTAAAGGTACTGTTGTAGCTATCGAAAACGGTTACGTACTAGTTGACGCAGGCCTTAAGTCTGAGTCTTCTATCCCTGCTGATGAATTCAAGAACGCTGCTGGCGAAATCGAAATCGAAATCGGCGCAGAAGTTGACGTTGCTCTAGACGCAGTAGAAGACGGCTTCGGTGAGACTAAACTTTCTCGCGAGAAAGCTAAGCGCCACGAAGCTTGGATCGTTCTTGAGAAAGCTTACGAAGACGCTGAAACTGTTGTTGGTATCATCAACGGTAAAGTTAAAGGCGGCTTCACAGTTGAACTTAACGGCATCCGTGCGTTCCTACCAGGCTCTCTAGTAGACGTACGTCCAGTTCGTGACACTGCTCACCTAGAAAACAAAGAGCTAGAGTTCAAAGTAATCAAGCTAGACCAGAAGCGTAACAACGTAGTTGTTTCTCGTCGCGCAGTTATCGAATCTGAAAACAGCGTTGAGCGTGATGAACTTCTTGCTTCTCTACAGGAAGGCATGGAAGTTAAAGGTATCGTTAAGAACCTTACTGACTACGGTGCGTTCGTTGACCTTGGTGGTGTTGACGGTCTTCTACACATCACTGACATGGCTTGGAAGCGCGTTAAGCACCCATCTGAAATCGTTAATGTTGGCGACGAGATCAACGTTAAAGTTCTTAAGTTCGACCGTGAGCGTACTCGCGTATCACTAGGTCTTAAGCAGCTAGGCGAAGATCCATGGGTAGCAATCGCTAAGCGTTACCCAGAAGGTACTAAGCTTTCTGGCCGCGTAACTAACCTAACTGACTACGGCTGCTTCGTTGAAATCGAAGAAGGCGTTGAAGGTCTTGTACACGTTTCTGAGATGGATTGGACTAACAAGAACATCCACCCATCTAAAGTTGTTAACGTGGGCGACGAAGTTGAAGTTATGGTTCTTGATATCGACGAAGAGCGTCGTCGTATCAGCCTAGGTCTTAAGCAGTGTAAAGCTAACCCATGGCAGTCATTCGCTGAAATGCAAGCTAAGGGCGATCGCGTAACTGGTAAGATCAAGTCTATCACTGACTTCGGTATCTTCATCGGTCTTGAAGGCGGCATCGACGGTCTTGTTCACCTATCTGACATTTCTTGGAATGTTGCAGGTGAAGACGCAGTTCGCGACTTCAAGAAAGGCGACGAAATCTCTGCAGTTGTTCTAGCGGTTGACGCTGAGCGTGAGCGTATCTCTCTAGGTATCAAGCAGATCGAAGAAGACCCATTCAACGGCTACGTTGCAGTTAACAAGAAAGGTGCTCTAGTTACTGGTACTGTTACTGCAGTTGACGCTAAAGGCGCAACTATCGAGCTAGCTGAAGGTGTTGAAGGTTACCTACGTGCTTCTGAAGCATCAGTTGACCGTGTTGAAGACGCAACTCTAGTTCTTTCTGTTGGCGATTCTGTTGAAGCTAAATTCACAGGCGTTGACCGTAAGAACCGCGTAATCAACCTATCTGTACGCGCTAAAGACGTTGCTGAAGAGCAAGAAGCTATGGCTAACCTGAACAAGCAAGAAGATGCTTCTTTCGGTAACGCAATGGCTGACGCTTTCAAAGCGGCTAAAGGCGAATAATTGAGCTCGGGGGGATCACTTTTCCCCCCAAGCGGTTATACTATTGAGAAACATACTAAAAACGGAGTGTTTATGACAAAGTCTGAATTAATTGAAAGACTGTGTAGTCAACAAACACATCTTTCTGCCAAACAGGTAGAAGATGCTATTAAGGAAATCCTTGAGCATATGGCTACGACCCTGGCTGAGGGTGACCGAATCGAAATCCGTGGCTTTGGTAGCTTCTCTTTGCATTACCGCGCTCCACGTGTAGGTCGAAACCCGAAAACAGGTGACAAGGTTGAGTTGGACGGCAAGTACGTTCCTCACTTCAAGCCTGGCAAGGAATTGCGCGACCGTGTTAACCAGTCTATTGCTAGTTAAGCACGTTTAGAACAAAAAAACGGCATGCTGTTAAGTATGCCGTTTTTTTATGCGTATTGATCATGGTCTGATGAGGCAAAATCTTGCATAATCAGGCCATACCCGTCTGTGCTTATACCAGATGTTTTTTTCGGTTTTGGGGCATTGCCTTTACCAGATAGGTATCATCTATATTTCGTTCAAGTGAGAAGGATTCACGATGAAAATTCTGACCGTACTCTTACTGGCTGCGTGTTTCTTGGTTACCCTTGCGCTGGGTGCCCAAAATCAGCAGTTGGTGAACTTTGACTATTTGATTGCCCAGGGAGAACTCCAGCTGTCGACATTGCTGGGTATTGCCTTCGGTTCCGGGTTCGTTATTGGTTGGCTGATCTGTGGCCTGCTTTACCTTAAGGCCCGTTTCACCAAAAACCGCCTGAGCAAGAAAGTACAAAAGCAGCAACAAGAACTGGATCAGCTACGAGCCGAACCAGTTAAGGAATAACATTTAATGCTAGAGCTGTTGTTCCTGTTATTACCTATTGCTGCCGCCTACGGTTGGTACATGGGTAACAGGAGCGCTAGTAACAAGCAACAAGAGCAGTCTCATCACATGTCACGCCAGTACGTGACAGGCCTGAACCTGCTATTATCGGACCAGTCCGATAAAGCCGTGGATGTGTTTATTGAGCTGCTTCAGGTTGATAGTGAAACCATCGATACACACCTGGCTTTGGGAAATCTTTTCCGGAGCCGGGGTGAGGTTGATCGTGCGATTCGCATCCACCAAAATCTGATTGCCCGCCCAAACCTGACCATTGACCAGCGTAACCTCGCTTTGCAGCAGCTTGCCCAAGACTATATGGCGGCTGGATTTTTTGATCGTGCCGAGAAAATCTTCGAACAACTGCTGGATGAACCCGACCACCGCAAAGGTGCACTGCAGCAACTCCTGACCATTTACCAGCAGACGCGAGAGTGGGAAAAAGCGATTAATATTGCTAGCCACTTGGTCAAGATGGGGAAGAGCAGGCTCAAGCACGATATTGCCCATTACTGGTGTGAAATGGCGATGTTGGAGATGAGTGCGCAGAACCCGGATAAAGCTAAGCAGCTTCTCAAAAAGTCGTTGTCAGTGGATAAAACCTGCGTCAGGGCCAGCATCATGTTGGCGAAGATTCTGATTGCCGAAGACGAGTTCAAATCGGCAGCCAAGCAGCTTGAGCGTGTTGCCGAGCAGGATATTGAGTTTATCGGTGAGGCATTGCCGCTGCTGCTGGAGTGCTACGAAGCGATGGACAATGAGTCCGGCTGGCTCAAGTACCTTCGCTACTGTGTTGAGCAAAAGGCAGGTTCAACGGCCGAGCTAATGCTGGCCGACGAGATTGCCAAGCGTGAAGGCCCGACGATGGCCCAGACGTTCATGACCCGTCAATTGCAGAAGAACCCGACCATGAAGGGGTTCTATCAGCTGATGGATTACCACTTGGACGAGGCGGAGGAAGGCCGGGCAAAAGACAGCTTGACGACGCTTCGCGGCTTGGTTGGTGAGCAGATAAAGATTAAGCCTCACTACCGTTGCCGCCAGTGTGGCTTTGCGACCCATTCCCTCTATTGGCAGTGCCCTTCCTGTAAGGGGTGGGGCTCGATCAAGCCAATTCGTGGTCTGGACGGTGAGTAAGCTAAAGTTTACATGGTTAAATTGCCATTAAAAGCCCGCTTGATATTCAAGTGGGCTTTTTTGTATCAAAACTTGGCCTTTTTGACGTGATTTGCTCAACTAGTTTTTTTTGAGCAGCTTTTGAACATCGGAAAAGGCGGCAATAAATTTAGTTGGCGAATGAAACGATTGGCTATTGCTGTTGGTTGTGGTTTTTGCCTGTTTGGTGCGTTTTGTCAATTAATGCTCGATAAAAAACTATTTTGCTGTACAATCCTGAGCGCGCTCAGCATGCTGGGCTAGTTTGACCTTATAACTAAGCAGGAGATGCCATGTTAGATCCAAAAGTAATTGTCGCTCTCGACTACCCAAACCAAGACGAAGCGCTCGCCTTTGTTGACCGGATTGAACCGGGCAGTTGCCGATTGAAAGTCGGTAAAGAGATGTTTACTTTTTTTGGCCCTGACTTTGTGCGTAAACTGCATGAGCGGGGCCATTCTGTATTTCTGGATTTGAAATTCCACGACATCCCGAATACCTGTTCCCGTGCGGTGGCTGCAGCTGCTGAGCTGGGGGTCTGGATGGTCAATGTCCACGCCAGTGGCGGTGAGCGGATGATGACCGCCTCACGTGAAATCCTTGAGCCGTTTGGCAAAGATCGTCCACTGCTTATCGGTGTGACGGTATTGACCAGTATGGAAGCGGCTGATCTTAAGGGGATTGGTATTACCGCCGAGCCACAAGAGCATGTCTTGAACCTTGCCCGCCTGACGAAGAATAGCGGCCTTGACGGGGTGGTTTGCTCGGCCCAGGAAGCGACTATGCTGAAATCGGAACTCGGGAGCGAGTTCAAGTTGGTGACGCCGGGTATTCGCCCTGCAGGCAGTGCGGCAGGTGACCAGCGCCGAGTGATGACACCGGTTGAAGCAATAAAAGCCGGATCTGACTATCTGGTGATCGGTCGCCCAATAACCCAGGCGGCAGATCCTGCCGCGGTACTGGCTGAAATTAACAAGACACTTGCCTAAGCCAAGGTTTCGTAGATAGTTTTTCAGGCAGGCCCTCGGTGAGGGCCTGCTTTTTTATTGTCTGTTGATATCAATTCCGTGATGCAGCAGGCAGTTGCTTGCCGGGTGTCATCCTAAACTAGATTAAGGTAATCGGCTTAGGTGGCTCCATGGAATCGGATTTAGCGTTAACCTCTCCCTATATCAGGCTGGCCATCGCTCTGTTGCTTGGTGCAATCATAGGTATTCAGCGCGGATGGGTTGAGCGCAACGAGGCGGCAGGTAGCCGGATTGCCGGGATCCGTACCTATTCGTTGGTCGGCCTGCTTGGCGGTATCTGCGGCCTGTTGTCCGAGCGCTTTTCCGAGTTGTTCCTCGGCTTGTCTTTGGTCGCACTGACCATCCTGCTGGCCGTCGCCTACTCCCACCGCCTGAAATTGAAATGGCAAACCAACCTCAGTATTACCGGCTTGGTAGGGGCGTTGCTGACCTTTCTGCTCGGAGCACTGGCTGTGGTCGGTGAGCCGGCCCTGGCGGTTTCTGCCGCGGTGATCACCGCCATTATCCTCGATAATAAACAAGAATTGCACTCTGCGCTGCAGCGGCTGCAGGAATATGAGCTTGATGCGGCACTGCGGCTGCTGTTGATCTCCGTGGTTTTGCTGCCGCTGCTGCCCAATGAGCCGATGGGACCGTGGGGAGCGATTAACCCTTACGAGATCTGGTGGATGGTGGTATTGATCGCCGGGATTTCTTTCGTTGGCTATTTCGCGATGAAAATCGGCGGGGCACAAAAAGGGATTTTGCTGACATGCCTGTTTGCGGGCTTGAGTTCATCAACAGCACTCACATTGCAGTTTTCCCACCTGTCGAAGCAGCAACCCCAGCTCAACGGGTTGCTGGCAAGTGGAATTTTGCTCAGCTGCGGTACCATGTTTCCCCGTATCCTGTTCGTGTGCTCTGTAGTCAACAGGCAGTTGATTGAACTGCTGTGGCTACCTATGTTGTTGATGATGCTAGGCTTCTATTTGCCTGCTTGGTGGATATGGCAGCGAAACAAGGCGGAGAGCAAAATGAACCCCGAGATGAAACAGAACCCCCTGGCACTGACCTCGGCATTGAGCTTTGGTGTGATATTGCTACTGATCATCCTGCTGGCCAATGGCTTGCAGGAGTGGTTTGGCAATACGGGGACACTGGCACTGGCAGCGATTTCAGGGATCACCGATGTGGATGCCATCACCCTTGCTCTGGGGCGCCAGAGCGCCAGTGGCCAGATGCTCGCGACGGCGGCAATGGGGATTTTTATTGCCGCGGCAGTCAACAGTTTGGTCAAGATGGGGATGGCGTGGTTCATCGGTGAGCCCGGTCTACGCAAATATGTTGCCTTGCCAGTGACGGGGGCTGTGATACTGGGTGGCTTGGCGGTAGTCTTGGTTTAGTCTCGAGGCAGGTTGCGGTGGTGGTCTTGATAAAACAAAAAACGGGCAAGATGCCCGCTTTTTTCGTTTCGCGTTCAGGCTGCGCAGGCTTAGCATTCAATTTTCGGGGTCGCCCTGCTCAGGCGGGTTGTCCGATCGTGTGAGGGGGCGGAGAAGTGGCTGTCGAGCAGTTTTTGGGTCAGCGCGTGCTGCGGGTTGTTGAAAACCTCACTGGTTGTGCCCTGTTCGACAATCTCACCGTGTTGCATCACGATTACTTTATCGGAGAAATGCTTGATCACCCCCATGTGCTGCGACACATAGATGTATGATAGGCCCATTTCTTCCTGCAGCTCGAGGAGCAGGTTGATGATCTGAGAGCGCATCGACATGTCCAGCCCGTTGAGCGCTTCGTCGGCGACAATAATACAGGGCTGCAGGATCAGGGCGCGGGCCAGCGAGACACGCTGCTTCTGGCCGGTCGCCAGCATCTGCGGGTAGAAATAAGCGTGTTCCGGCAGCAGGCCAACACGCTTTAGGGTCTCCATGATCCGGCGCTCACGGGCCTGCGGGGTCATATTGGTGTTTCGCTTCAGCGGCCCTTCGAGGATTTTACCGATCTGGATCCGCGGATTGAGCGAGGTGTTGGGATCTTGGAAGATCATTCGGATCAGCTTGCAGCGGGTTTGGTAATCCCGGTGTGCCAGCGGCTCGCCATTGACCCGGATAACGCCCTCGGTCGGCTCGACCACGCCTGCGAGCATGCGAGCCAGGGTGGATTTCCCCGAGCCGTTTTCCCCCATAAAAGCGATAGTCTCGCCGGCTTCCAGGTTGAAGGAAACCGGCTTGACCGCCTCTATTGTCCGGCGGCGGAATAAGCCTGAGCGGTAGTGGTAGTCTTTTTTCAGGTTCTCGACTTCAAGTAACGCACTCATTTGGTACTGCTCTCCATGTTCAGCGGGAAGTGGCAGCTGAACTTGTGATTCTTGATCTTTCTGCGCTTCGGTACTTCGACACATTTACGCTGGGCGTGCGGGCAGCGTGGGCCCAGCCGGCAGCCAATAGGCAAATGCTGAAGTGGGGGAATCGAGCCCGGCAGGGTTTCGAGCTTGCTCTTGTGGGCGAGCTTGTCGAGGTTGAAGTCAGGCATCGCCCGCAGCAGTGCTTCGGTATACGGGTGGTGTGGCGACTCCAACAGCTGTTGGCGGTTGGCGGACTCTACCGATTGGCCGCAGTACATTACCGTGATCCGGTCTGCCCACTGGGTTACGGTGGTCAAGTCGTGGCTGACCAGCAAAATCGTGGTGTTGCCCAATTGGTTCATCCGGCTGAGCAGGCGGAATATCTGAGCCTGGGTGATTGGATCCAAGTCATTGGTCGGCTCGTCGGCGATCAGCAGGCGAGGGCGGTTAGCGATAGCCATGGCGATCATCACTTTCTGGCATTCGCCGTCCGTGAGCTCGTAAGGATAGCTTCGCATGACCCGGCGGTGCTCTTTGATCCCGACTTTATGCAGCAGGGCAATCGCCTGTTTCTGGCGCCAGTGGAAACGCTGCCAGAAGTAACCGTCGAAAGACGATGACGGGATCGCCTCTTCTAGCTGCTCGCCGACTTTCTCTGACGGATCCAGACACGAGGACGGCTCTTGGAAAATCATCGCAATTTCGCGGCCAACCACCCGGCGCCTTTCGCGCGGTGTCAGGGTCAGCAGATCGATATCCCCGAGGCGGAGGCGGTCGGCACTGACACGCCAATTGCTTTTGGTCACGCCGGCAATAGCTTTGGCGACCAAGCTCTTACCAGAGCCGGATTCACCTACCAGACCGCGGATCTCGCCCTCGTTAATTGTCAGGCTCATGCGGTCAACCGCTTTCACCATCCCTTGTGGCGTATCGATTTCAATGGTCAGGTTACGAATATCTAATAGTGGCATCAGTCAATCCCCGCATTAATGGCTTGGCGGAGTCCTTCTCCTACTAAGTTTACTACCAATACACTGAACGTAATGGCCAGTCCCGGCAAGGTGACCGTCCACGGCGCGAGGTAGATAAGCTCGATGGAATCGCCCAGCATCGCCCCCCATTCTGGCATCGGTGCTTGGGCACCGAGGCCAAGGAAGCCGAGGGCGGCAATATCGAGAATAGCGATAGAAATTGCCCGGGTGAACTCGTTGGTGAGCACTGTCAGGATATTGGGCAGGATCGAGTTATACAGCAGGTAGAAGTTGTTGGCACCATCGAGGCGTGCCGCCATGATGTAGTCTTTCTCTACCTCGTTGTGTACTGCGGTGTATACCGCACGGATAAAGCGCGGGATCAGTGCCAGCCAGATGGCCAGCAGGATATTGGTTTCGCCCGGTCCCATGTAAGCCACGACGATGATCGCCAAGAGCAGGGACGGGATCGAGAGTACCGTGTCCAGTACGTGGTTAAGGAAGCTGGATTTCAGACCTTGGGTCATCCCGGCCAGAACTCCGATCAGGATCCCGATTGTCGCCGAGGCAAGGGCAACCAACACCGCGTAGCCAAAAGTGAGTTGGGTACCGAGCAATAGACGGCTTAGCATATCACGGCCGAGATCATCGGTGCCAAAGAAGTATTCTACTTTGCCGGCGGTATCCCAAGACGGCGGCATCAGCAGTTCGCCGACCTGGCTAAAGACGTCATAAGGTGCTAGCCAAGGTGATAGCAGGGTGATCAGAATGAGGAAAGACAGGCACCACAGACCGAACATCGCCAGCGAATTGTTTCTGAAGTTCTGCCACGCCCGCTCAAGCTGGGTCGGGATCTTGGTCTCCTGGTAGATGTTATTTGATAGCATACCATTCCTTCCTTACCAGAGGGTTGACAAAGGCACCGGTCAGATCTGACAGGATGTTGGCAATCAGGATAAAGCTGCCCACAGTGATCACGCCGGCTTGGATCGCGACATAGTCTTGGGCCGAAATAGCATCGAGCAACCAGCGGCCAATCCCCGGCCAGTTGAAGATCGACTCGGTCAGCATGGCAAAGGTCATCATGGTTGAGAACTGCATGCCAAGTTTGGGAATAATTGGCGGAATGGCATTTCTCAGAATATGGCGGGTGATGATTTCGAACATCGATAGGCCCTTGGTCTGGGCGACCTTGATGAAATTTTGATCCATGACATCCGACACCGATGCGCGGGTTAGACGGATGACTTCAGTGGTCGGTGCCATTGCCAGCACCACGGTTGGTAGCACAAGGTGCCTGATCGTATCCATCAGGGCTTCCGCACGGTACGGCTTGTCAGACAGCATCACATCAACCAGGGCAATGCCGGTGACCTGATCAATTTCATACAGTAAGCTGTATCGGCCGGAAACAGGCAGCCAGCCTAACTCCAATGAAAACAGCATGATAAGTAGCATTGCCAGCCAAAACAGCGGAATGGAGTACCCTACCAGGGTAATCGACGAGATAGCGGTGTCGATGAATTTACCGCGTTTAACTCCGGCCAGCGTTCCGATTGGAATACCGATGACCAGCGATAGTACAAAGGCAAAGAAGCTAAGCTCGAGGGTGGCAGGGAAAACGGCGATCACCTCATGGACGATGGGATCGCCCTGCAGGTTGAGCCCCAAATGGCCCGACATCAGGTTATCGAGATAGCTTACCCACCCTGACCAGAATGGTTGGCTACTCCACAGCGATGTGCCGTCGAGGCGCAAGATACTGTAGCCGATCAAGGTCAGGATCAGCAGGGTGATTAGAAAAAGGTTCAGCCTACGGATGGTATAGATAAACATATTAGATCTCGCTCCGGAATACAGTCGAGAAGGAGCGGGTGCCAAATGGGCTCATCTGCAACCCCTGCAGCGATTTGTGATGGACCTGGAAATGGACGCCATGGGCCAACGGCACAATCGGTACCTCCGTATCTAAGATATCTTGGGCCAGGTGGTAGTAATTGAGCCGCTGGTTGAGTTTAGGGGTGCGAGAAGCCAGCTCGAGCAGGTTGTCAAAGCTGAGGTTGCACCAGTTCGCTACATTGAGGCCGGCTTGCTTGGCATCGCAAGAGAGCAGTGGCCGAAGGAAATTGTCCGGATCGCCATTATCGGCAATCCAGCCGGTCAGGATCAAATCACTGTTGAATTTGTCAATGGCACTAAAGCGGCTCACCGTATCTTGGGTGATGATGTCGACTTTCACCCCGACCGCGTTGAGATCGGCCTGGATCAGCTCAGCAGTCTTGCGCGGACTTGGGTTGTAGGGACGTGGCTCTAGCGGTACCCACAAGGTCAGGGCCAGGTTCTTGTCGTAGCCGGCTTCCTTGAGCAGGGCAAGGGCTTTTGCCGGATCATAGTCCAGTGCCTGGCTGCCGTGGTTATAGGCCCATGACATCGGTGGCAGAATACTGCGGGCCTTGGTGCCGGTTCCATAGTAAACCGAATTGAGCAGGTTCTCACGGTTGATGGCATGGTTTATCGCCTTGCGAACGCGAATGTCGCTCAACTCTGGCTGGTTATTGTCCAGCGCCAAGAAGGCCACGTTCATGCCGGTTTGGGCGTTGAGGCTGAAATCTTCGTTGGCGCTGATGATCGGAAGCTGGCTGGCGACCGGAGATGACAGCACATCACACTCGTGGCTCAGGAGTTTGGCCAGCGTTCCCGTGCCGCGGCTGGCAATGTCAAACACCACTTGTTCCATTGGCGCCGCTCCCAGCCAGTATCCTTCATGGCGGTTGAGCCGGACAAAGTCATTGGCCTGGTAGCTGTCGAGGTAAAACGGCCCGGTACCGACCGGCAAGGAATCGAGCTGATCGGGTTTACCGGCACGCAGCGTCTGCTCGGCATATTCCTGCGAGTGGATCACTGCGTAGGTGGTCGCCAGATTGGCCAAAAAAGCATTGTCAGGTCGGCTGAGGACAAATTTTACCGTCAGGGGGGCGACCACTTGGATATCTTCAATCAGGTTAGCAAAGCCCTGGCTGTCAAACCATGGATAGCGACCGCCGGAAACAGCATGGAAAGGGTGGTCAGACTGGATGACTCGCTTAAAGCTAAACACCACATCCTGTGCATTAAACTGGCGCGTAGGTTTAAACCAATCGGTGGTCTGGAATTCGATGCCTTCCCGCAGGACGAAAGTGTAGGCCAGGCCATCATTACTGATGTTCCAGCTTTTGGCCAGCGACGGCAGGGGTTGGTGGCTAACCGGATCAAGCAGTAACAGGCGATCGAACAGTTGCGCAGCCAAGGTATCAGCCGTTAATCCACCATCGATTAACTGTGGGTTAAAGGTTGTTGGCTTATCTTGTCCGCAATAGACGAAGCCTTGGCTGCGAATATTGCTATCCTGCTGTGGGTCATCGCTACAGCCAACCAGGCTGGCTAGGCTGACGCACACAAGCAAAAGACGAGTATAGGCGCTCATAGAATAAGGGATTTTTTTGGAAACAAGATTATAAATTTACCACTATCCCACTCCGCCACCAAGTCACCTCATTAAAATACCTGTGATTTATGGGTTCTTTATGAGCAAAAACCGTACAAACTCACTCATTTCCGACCAACTGGTACTTGCGCAGTAGGCCCCTAAGTTGATGGTAGCTCAAGCCGAGTAACTCAGCCGCTTTGCGCTGATTGAACTGGGCTTGTTCCAGGGCCAGTCGCAGCATGGCAACTTCCTGATCTTGCTGCCATTGGCGGAAGTCGATGGGCAACCCCCACTGCTCGCGGCTGCTGTCGTTGGCCGGGGGGACCTCAAGTTGAGGTGCCGTGGTGTCGATGGGATTTGCCTCATCCTGCAACCAAGGTGGCCTGAACGGGTCAATGATGATGGTGTCGACCGGGACATCTTCGAGACCATGGCGAAAAACCGAGCGCTCCACCACGTTTTTGAGTTCGCGGATATTGCCGGGCCACCGGTAGGCCTGCAGTTGTTGCCGGGCATGCTGGCTAAAGCCGGCAAAAAAGGCGAAGTTGAGCTCACGGCACATTTTCACGGCGTAGTATTCGGCCAGAGGGAGGATATCTTCTTGGCGCTCGCGCAAGGGCGGAAGATGGATGATGTCGAAGGCGAGCCGGTCGAGCAAATCGGCACGGAACTTACCGTTCGCCGCCAGTTGCGGCAGGTTCTCGTTGGTGGCACAGATCAGGCGGACATTGGCCTGGCAGGTTCTGCTGCCACCGACACGTTCGTACTCGCCATATTCAATGACCCGAAGCAGTTTTTCCTGTACCCCCATGGGAGCTGTTGCCAGCTCGTCGAGAAACAGGGTGCCGTTCTCGGCTCGTTCGAATCGGCCTTGGTGCCTGCCCTTGGCACCGGTAAAGGAGCCGGCTTCGTGGCCGAAGAGTTCAGAGTCGATAACCCCTTCGCTCAGTGCCGCACAGTTTAGCGAGATCAGCGGCTGGTCCCAGCGGCGGGAGAGGTAGTGCAGGCGCTGGGCAATCAGCTCTTTCCCGGTGCCTCGCTCGCCGATGATCAGGATAGGGCGGTCCAGCGGGGCAAGGCGTGAGGTTTGATCCAGTACCGTGAGGAACGCCTCAGACTCGCCGATCAGGTTATCTGTTTTGCGCATGGTTAATCTCGCTAATAGTTGGCGTAATTACTTACACCTTAGCAGGCAATCTATGAAGGTGTAAAGCTAAGTGTATGATATATAAAAGACTAAAAGTTGGCATGCATGTTGATATAACTAGGATAGAGCGGTTCTATGGTTGAAGAGCGGTGCTATGGCCCTTGGGGGGAAACCGGGTTCTTCAATTGCCTCAGCTTGATACCACCACAGAGCCACCCAGGACCACATTTATTTTAGGAGATAATTACTATGGGCATTTTTTCTCGCTTTGCCGATATTGTTAACGCCAACGTCAACTCTTTGCTGGATAAGGCCGAGGATCCGCAAAAAATGATCCGTCTTATTATCCAGGAAATGGAAGATACGCTGGTTGAAGTTCGAACCTCTTCTGCTCGCGCCCTAGCTGACAAAAAAGAGCTGCAGCGCCGCATCCAGGCCATTGAGTCCCAGAGCCGTGATTGGCAGGAAAAAGCCAGTCTGGCGATTCAGAAAGGCCGTGAAGATCTCGCTCGTGCAGCGCTGATTGAAAAGCAGAAGCTCAATGATGTCGCACTGACCTTGCACGAAGAGTACAAGCTGGTGGAGGAAACCATCGAAAAACTGGCTGCCGAAGTGGCTGAGCTAGAGCGTAAGCTGCAAGAAACCCGTGCTCGCCAGCAGGCACTGGTAATGCGCCATAAGGCTGCGGATACCCGTCGTGACGTACGCCGTCAATTGGATACGGGTAAAGTCGACGAGGCGCTGTCGAAGTTTGAACAATACGAGCGCCGGATCGACGAGATGGAAGCGGAGGCGGACAGCTACAGTATTGGGCGCGGCAAGAACCTGCACGAAGAGTTTGCTGACTTGCAGGCGCAGGACGAAATTGAAAAAGAGCTTGAGCGCATGAAAGCCAACCTCAAGGACAAAGAGTAATTCACCTTAACGGGAGTTGGTTGTTATGATGGCTGTGGCGATTGTGACAATCTAAAGAATTGAATCTGCGCGAATTTAAGGAGATAAATAATGTCTATGGGGTTTATTGTTGGGCCGTTAGTCGTATTCATGATCTTTGTTGCCCCGCTGTGGTTGATCCTCCACTATCGTAGCAAGAAGCATGCAAGTGAGGGGCTGTCTGGTGAAGACCAGCAGAAACTGCAGGAGCTGGTGGCTCGCGCAGAGCAGATGCAAGAGCGGATCGTGACCCTGGAGCGTATTCTCGATGCGGAAGTGCCGCAGTGGAGGCGCAAATTATGAATAAGACCCTCTATCGCGACCCGAAAAACGGCAAGTTGGGTGGCGTTTGTGCCGGGGTTGCCGAATACTTTGGTATGGAAATCTGGTTGGTGAGGATCCTCACTGTGTCAGCATTTTTACTCGGGGTGGGTTTCGTTGTCACCTTGGCTTATGTGGCCGCTTGGCTGATCCTCGACAAGATGCCTGAGGAACGAATCCAGCAGCAGACGATTTTCCGCGAGCACCAGGTCAAGCAAAAGCCTTGGCAGGCGGGCAAACCTGCCGGTCAAATCTTGCACAATGTCGAAACCGAACTCGACAAGATGGAGCAGGAGCTGCGAGACATGGAGGCCTATGTCACCTCGTCTGCTTTCAAGGTCGACCGCGAATTTCGCAACTTGTAACGACCGATCACGCACTAAAGCAGGCAATGGCCTGCTTTTCTTTTTCCTTCAGCCCAATGGAAGGTTAACGAGGCGATTCATCATGGGTTAATCGGCTGGCCTGTATAGTCCGTATCTGGTTTCTCTGGATTTTTTCTTAGTTTTTTGGGAGCAACCCGCCTCGCGCAGTGAATGAATTTTTCAGGAAAGTTTATGAATCGATTTAGCAATGAGTTGAACAAACTGGTGAACCGGAGTTTAGACCGCCATGTCCGTTTGGCGGTGACGGGACTGTCCCGGGCGGGGAAGACCGCTTTCATTACTTCGCTGGTTAATCAACTTATGCATGTGAGTACTAACCCTCGGTTGCCGCTTTTTACCGCCGTCAGGGACGGCCAGTTACTGGGTGCCAAGCGGGTGCCGCAAATTGACATGCATGTCCCCAAGTTTGCCTACGAAGAAGGGATGACGGCGCTGCTGTCGCAGCCGCCCTGCTGGCCCGAGCCGACGAGGGATGTCAGCCAGACCCGGCTGGCACTGCGCTACAAGCCCCAGCGGGGGCCAATGAAACTGTTGCAAGATACCGCAACCTTGTACCTGGACATTGTGGATTACCCCGGCGAGTGGCTGCTGGACTTGCCGCTGCTAGAGCTGGACTTCATGGCGTGGTCGCGCCAGCAGGCCCAGATCCTGAAAGGTAAGCGCCTGGAGCTGGCATCAGAATGGCTGGCGATGGCCGAGTCGTTTGATCCACTGGCCCCGGCTGACGAGGCATTGATTGAGCAGATCTCGGCCCGTTTTACCGAATACTTGTACAAGTGCAAGGCGGAAGGCGGGCTGCACTGGGTGCAGCCGGGGCGTTTCGTCCTGCCGGGTGAGCTGGCCGGGGCGCCGGTATTGCAGTTTTTCCCTATGGTCTGGCTTGAGAAAATGACCGAGCAGCAGTGGAGTGATGCCAGTGAAGAAACCAACCTTGGCATGCTCAGGAGCCGTTACCGCTATTACCAGCAGCATGTGGTGAAAGCGTTCTACAAGGAACATTTCTCCAAGTTCGACCGCCAGATCATCTTGGTCGATTGCCTGCAGCCGCTCAATGCCGGGCCGGAGTCTTTCAATGATATGCGCCAGGCGCTCGATCAACTGATGCAAAGTTTCCGTTACGGCCGAAGTTCAATGCTGAGGCGTTTGTTCTCGCCGCGGATCGACAAGGTCTTGTTTGCGGCGACCAAGGCCGATCATGTCACGCCGGAGCAGCACCCCAATTTGGTCAGCTTGCTCCAGCAGCTGGTGAATGAGGCATGGCAGACCGCCTCGTTTGAGGGGATCAAGATGGACTGTGTCAGCCTGTCCTCGATCCAGGCGACCGAGCCGGGTTTTGTCGACTACCAAGGCCGCCAGGTCCCGGCGCTGCGGGGGCATCAGATCGGTGGTGGGGCCAAGACCCTGTTTCCCGGAGAAGTACCGCGCCGGTTGCCGAGTGATGCCTTCTGGCAGCAATCGGGGTTTGACTTTATCAATTTCCGCCCGCTCGAAATGCAGAGCGACGAGCCATTGCCCCATATCCGGATGGATAAGGCGATGGAGTACTTGTTAGGGGACAAATTACGATGAGTGAGCCGTTGAAAAGTAAAATTGTCTTTGATGAGCCCGCCAAGCCCGAGCTGGCTTCCGGCGAGAGTGAGTTGACCTCCCAGCTGCAGTTTGCCGAGCAGGAGAAAAGCTTCTTGCCCGAGGCGGCGGATAATGAACAGTCGGACGTTGAAGAAGAGCTGGCCAGAGCCCTCAGGGGCAGGCCCAAACGCCGCACAGGCTGGCTCAAGGGACTCCTGGTTGGCGGTGCAGCCATGGTGGGGTGGCAAACGATCGACTATGTAGTTACAGCCTATCAGGGCGGTGACTGGCTGGCCCTTGGTTGGAGCGTGATTGTGGCCGGTATCGCCGCCGCGGGGATCACCGCGCTGGGGCGAGAACTACTGAGTTTGCGCCGGCTAAAGCAGCGCCAGAGCGAGCGGGAGCAGGCACAGGCCTTGCTTGAGGCCGATGGCATCGGCCAAGCCAAGGCCTTCTGTACCCGGCTGGCGAAGCAAGGCAAGGTGATTGACGAGCATGCCGGTTACGACAAGTGGCTGCAGTCTCTGGCTGCTACCCATAACGATCGCGAAGTCATGCAGCTCTATGATCGCATGGTGCTGGGCCAGCAAGATAAGTTGGCGCGACAACTGGTGGCCAAATATGCCAGCGAGGCGGCAGTGATGGTCGCAGTCAGCCCGTTAGCCTTGGCTGACATGCTACTGGTGGCCTGGCGTAATTTCCGGCTTATTGACCAGGTCTCCAAGGTGTACGGGGTCGAGCTGGGCTACTGGTCGCGCATCAAACTGGTTAAACTGGTGCTGGCCAACATGGCGATCGCCGGGGCCAGTGAAGTAATCGCCGATAGCGGTATGGATATGCTGTCGATGGACTTGGCTGGCCGGGTGTCGACCCGGGTGGCGCAAGGGGTCGGTGTCGGCCTGCTAACCGGCCGATTGGGACTCAAGGCTATCAGTTTGATGCGCCCGTTACCGTGGCAGCCAGAGCAACAACCCAAGTTGAGTGAAATTCGCAAGGACCTGCTTAGCCGGTTGACCCATAAAGACCGTCGGGACTGAGTTTTTCTACACCGTGAAGGCCCGTTTAGGGCCTTTTTTTCTTTACTAAGCCGTATTCCTTTTCCGAAGAGTGTATTCATTACGCCGATTTTTGGTTGCCGGTGGATTGATAGTGCGCAACCTCTCAGCTCAGAACGTCAATGACTTGACTCCAATACGGGGAAGGCGCAAACTTCTTGTGTCAACAATTCCTGACACCTTGGAAGATAAGAAATATGAGGCTACAAGTCTTTTGTGAAGACCGACTTGGCATGACCCGAGAGCTGCTGGATATCCTTGCGAGCCGGCAGATTGACTTGCGGGGCATTGAAATTGACCGGGTTGGGATTATTTATCTGAATTGCCCCGAAGTTGAGTTCGAGCAGTTCAGTCAGTTGATGTCGCAGATCCGCCAGCTGGATGGTGTGACAGATGTCAGAAAGATCCAGTTCATGCCGAGCGAGCGTGAACACAAAGAACTGAAAGCATTGCTCGAAGCCCTACCTGATCCGTTTTTCTCCATTAGCTTGCAAGGCAAGATCGATCTCGCCAATGATGCTGCTGAGGTACTGCTTGGCAAGAGTCGTGAAGAGATTGTCGGCGAGCATATTCAGACTTTTGTCGGTTTCAATATTCACCATTGGCTTGAAAAAGACAATGCCAGCCGCCGCAGTGAGTTGGTGGTGCTGTCCGGCCTCGATTACATGATGGAAATCATGCCGGTGTATGTGACCGATGAGACGGAGGAGCAGGTACTGGCCAGTGCAGTTATCCTACTCAAGTCTCTGTCCGAGGCCAAAATGCCGCTGGCGATGCGTCAGCTCAGCGGTGACAACGGCTTTGAGCATCTTGTTGGCCAGTCTTCCCGCTTCAAGCAATTGGTGTCTCAGGCCAAGAAGTTGGCGATGCTGGATGCGCCTTTGCTGATCCAGGGCGAAACCGGTACCGGCAAAGAGATGCTGGCTCGGGCCTGCCACCAGCGCTCGCTGCGCCGTGATAATCCTTTTCTGTTGGTCAACTGCATGTCGATGCCCGATAATGCTGCCGAAACGGAGCTGTTCGGTATGGCCGCAACTGCCACCGAGCCGGGTAAGAAAGGGATTTTCGAACAGGCCGATGGCGGTATCGCCTTCCTGTACGAAGTGGGCGAAATGTCGGAACATCTACAGATCAAACTGCTTCGTTTCCTGCAAGATGGCACTTTCCGCCGTGTCGGGGAAGAGAAAGAGATGAAGGTGGATGTCAGGGTGATTTGTTCGACCCAGAAGAAACTGCCTGAACTTGTCGCGACCGGACAGTTCCGAGAAGACCTGTATTATCGCCTCAATGTCTTGTCTCTGACCGTGCCGCCGCTGCGTGAGAGAACCGCCGATATCGTGCCGCTGGCGGATTTGTTCCTGAGCCAGTTTGCCCAGGAATTGCAGCAGCCCAAGCCGTCTATCTCGGCTGAGGTTGCCCAGTATCTGAGCCAGTATGCGTGGCCGGGTAATATTCGCCAGTTGCGTAATGTATTGTTCCGCGCCATGACACAGCTGGAAGGGCCGGAAATCAGCGTGAACGATATCCAGTTGCCGGAAAACGAGTCGGCCACGGTGATCAGTGAAGAGACCCTTGACGGCTCGCTGGATGAAATCATGAAACGCTATGAGTCAGGTATTCTCAATAGCCTTTATCGGAGCTACCCGTCGACGCGCAAGCTGGCGAAAAGACTTGGGGTGTCCCACACCGCCGTGGCGAACAAGCTGCGCGAGTACGGCATTGGCAAGCACTAGACGCGTTTCTACAGTACTGCCTCATCAGTGACATACAAACGCCCGATGTTCGTCATCGGGCGTTTTGTTTCCTGCGGATCCTAGATAAAGCAGTTCCTAGATCCTAGAAAGAGCTAATCATCTTAGTCATTAGTGAAAATCTGTATCTAGGAACTAGGATCCAGAAACTCGCCCCTTAACTTTTTCACTTCAACAACGTCAGTTTCCCTTGTTCGAGCTCCCTGAGCTGGCAGATGAGTTCTTGGCCGTAGCGGCAGCTCTGTTGGGCTTCAACCTCGGTTGCGACGCGGTGGCATGGGATAATGATCGGGATCGGGTTGACGTTCTTGGCCATGCCGATAGCAAGAAGCGCGGTGGAATGCGCAATGTGTGTAGCAATCTGTTGGTAGGAGCGGTGGCTGTTGTAGGGGATTTCACTGATGGCTTGCCATACTTGCTGCTGGAAGTCGGTACCGGGAGGAGCGAGGGGGATGGTGAATTGTTTTCTTTTCCCGTCGAGGTATTCGGCGAGCTGGGTGATGTAAGTGGCCATGAATGCTGGATTGTGCTCCCAATGACTGTCTGGAGTAAATCCGCCACTGGCAATGGTCAGTTGTCGTAATCCCTTTTCGTCTGCCAATAAATATATCTTTCCCAATACCGTATCAAGGTAGTCGTAATACATAATCATCACTGTGTTGGTTAAGGTCAAGCGCGACGCGGCTATCACAATGATAGCTCAAACATGCGGGCAAATCTTTGTCCTGAAATAAGTTTACCTTGAGGGTGTATTCATCGTCCGCGGGCTATGCTAACGTTTCAATATCGCATGTAGCATAAGGATAATGTGCTGTTGTTTCATTCTATTATCAGCCGAGCAGCGTCGATCAATATTGGTGATGCGACGGTGAGGCTTATTACCACTAAAGATGTTGCGGCTATAACCGCATACTATCAGCGCAACCGGGCGTTCCTGCAGCCTTGGGAGCCGCTGCGCGAGGAAGCCTTTTTCACTGAAACCGGCTGGCACCGACGGCTGGAGCAACTGATGCAGCTGCACCGACACAAAATGGCTTACTATTTCGTTATTCAGCAACAGGGCAGTGACGAGATATGTGGGGTAGTCAATTACAGCAACCTCGTCCGCCATCCTTTCCATGCCTGCCATGTTGGCTATTCGCTGGATCAGGATTGCCAGGGAAAAGGGTTGATGAGCCGGGCGTTGGCCGCGACCAATGAGTGGATGTTCGAGGATCAATCCTTTCACCGGATCATGGCGGCCTACATGCCCCGCAATGCCAAGAGTGCGGCGGTATTAAAAAAATGTGGTTTTGTGATTGAGGGAGAAGCGAAAGATTACTTGTTAATCAACGGTAAATGGGAGGATCATATCCTGACATCTCGTCTCAATGCAGACTGGACCATGCCGGTTTAGCTGCCCTGTACCATATGCCAGACAGAAAAAACGAGAGCCAAGTGGCTCTCGTTTTGGTTTCGTCCTGTTTGATGAGGCTCCAGCTTGGGCTAGATGCGCTGCCACAATTCGGTGTAACGGCCATTTTGGCTAAGCAGAGTGTGGTGTTTGCCTTGCTCGATGATCTCACCTTCGTCCATCAAACAAATCTGATCCATCTGCTCAAGGCCGACCAGGCGATGGGTAATGAACAGCACGGTCTTGTCTTGGGCGTGTTCTAGCAGCAACGCCATGATCTGCTGCTCGGTACGGCGATCGAGCCCCTCGGTCGGCTCATCCATCAGCAGGATTGGCGCATTATGCAGCAGGGCACGGGCGATACCGATACGGCGACGTTCGCCGCCGGAGATCTGGCGACCGCCTTCACCCAGCCAGGTATCCAAGCCTTTTTCTTCCAGTAGGGCACCAAGTCCAACTTTTTCAAGTACTTCGCAGAATTCTTCGTCGCGGCCTTCGGGTTTGGCTAACAACAAGTTTTCACGCAGTGAGCCATTGAAGACATCGACACGCTGGCTTACAACCGTGATGGCCTGGCGCAGAGGTGCTTCCTGCCACTGGGGCAGCGGGACGCTATCTAAGGTAATTTGCCCTTGCTGCGGATCCCAGTTACGGGTCAGCAGCTGCAACAGGGTTGATTTACCACAGCCAGTACGGCCAAGCAGCGCAACTTTGTCGCCAGCTCCGATTGTCAGTGAAATATTTTTCAGCACCGGCTCATCGCTACCGTAGTAGGTGTAGCTGATGTCTTGGATATCCAGCGCCCCTTTAACCTCGGCGCAATGGCCGTTGGCATCAAATGGAGTATCCGGTGTCGCCTCGATGATCTCATTGAGGCGGCGGGCAGAAGTCAGGGTCTGGCCTAGGTACTGGAAGGCACCGGCCACAGGCATCATCAACTCGAAGCTGGCCATTGTGGCAAAGGCCACCATCGCCACGAACGGATCGGGGGCCAGGCCGGCAATCCCGTCCGCCGCCATCCAGGTGATCAATACCAGGGTCCAGCCGGTTGCCGCCATCAACATGGCATTGGCCAGGCCGGTCAGGTTAGCCATCTTGCGCTGGGCAGCCAGCAGGGCTTGCTGCTCATCAAGGGCTGCTTGGTAGTAGCGATCCTCGGCATTGAACAGCAACAGCTCGGCATTGCCCTGGATCCAGTCCAGCATCTTCACCCGGTAGTTGGCCTTGGCCATGGTCAGGGTTTCGCCGTTGGACTTGCCCAGGCGGTAGAAAATAACCGGCAGGGTAAGCATCAGGGCCAGCAAAATTGCGCCCAGCGTCAGGCCGATAGTGACATCGAACCAAGCGAGGAAGCCGGTAATCGCCAACAGGCCAATCACGCCGATGATCAGCGGGCTGACCAAGCGCAGGTAAACATGGTCCATGGCATCGACGTCGGCAACCAGGCGGTTGAGCAAGTCGGCATCGCGCAGGTTGGCCTGACGACCCGGGATCAGCGGGGTCAGCTTGCGGAAGAAGAATAAACGCAGATCAGCCAGCAGCTTGAAGGTGGCATTGTGGCTGACTACGCGCTCGCCCCAGCGACCCGCAGTACGGGCGATCGAGAAACCGCGTACGCCGGCACCCGGCAGCATGTAGTTGAAGGTCTCACGGGCGATGGTAAGGCCCGCCACCGCGGAGGCGGCGATAAACCAGCCCGACAGGGTCAGCAGGCTCATGGCCGCAAGCAGTGTGCCAAGCCCGAGCAGCATGCCAAGGGTCAGGCCGAACCAGTGTTTACGATATAGCTTGAGATAAGGGATTAAATCACGCATCGAGATCCCTCTTGTCGGTATGGGCCAGCATCTCAGCAAGCAGGCCTTGCTGGCGGATCTGTTCGAATGGACCATTCTGGACCAGTTTACCGTTTTCCATTACCAGAACTCGGTCCATGGCGGCGAGTTGGTCGAGGCGATGGCTCACCATCAGCGTCGTCTGGCCGTTGACTGCCGTTTTCAGGCTCTCTAGCACCAAGTGTTCCGAATTGGCATCTAGGCTGGCGGTAGGCTCATCGAGCAGCCAGAAAGCCCCGCTTTGCAGCATGGCACGCGCGACGGCGATACGCTGGGCCTGGCCAACCGATAGCCCCCCGGAACGATCCCCGACCTGATGCTGGTAACCTAGCTCCAGACGCTGGATGAATTCATCGGCGTAGGCCTGTTGTGCGACTTGCTTGATGTGCTGCTCGGTAGCAAGCGGGTTGCCCAGTGTGATGTTGTCGCGGACAGTGCCGTGCAGCAGCAGCGGGTTTTGGCCGACCCAGCTGATCGCCTGGCGCCACTGGCTGTGATCAAGCTCACTGAGCTCGGTGCCGTTGACCTTCAGGCTGCCACGGTAGGGCAGGAAGCCAAGCAGCGCATTGAGCAGGCTGGTTTTGCCGGCACCGCTTGGGCCGACCAGGGCGACTTGTTCGTGAGCATTGATGCTAAAGCTGAGCGGGCCCGCCAGTACCTGGCCTTGCGGGCTCAGTACCTCGAGCTGGTCGGCACTGATGGAGATAGTTTCCGGCGAATCGAGGTTGGTCTGGCCCTGGCTCATGCCATCCGCTTCGCTGTTGAGGAATTCGACAATGGACTCTGCCGCACCGATGGCCTGGGCCTTGGCGTGGTAGAAGGTGCCCAGATCACGCAGCGGCTGGTAGAACTCCGGCGCCAGCACCAGGATGAACAGACCGGTAAATAGGCTGATTGGCACCCCGTAGTGGCCGAAATTCAGCTCGCCGATAAAGGAGAAGCCAAAGTATACCGCAACAATCGCTACCGAGATGGCGGAGAAAAACTCCAGCACCGCCGACGAGAGGAAGGCCATCCGCAACACTTCCATGGTTCGCTTGCGCAGCACGTGGGAGGCGGCGTGGAGGTTTTCCGCTTCTGCCTCGGCACGGTGGTACAGGCGCAGGGTCGACAGGCCTTGCAGGCGGTCGTAAAAGTGACCCGACAGGCGTTGTAGCGCCTTGAAGTTGCGGCGGTTAGCATCGGCTGCCCCCAAACCGACCAGCGCCATGAACATAGGCACCAGTGGCGCGGTGATCAGGAAAATCAGCCCCGCGGCCCAGTTAAGAGGGAATACGGCGAATAAAATTACCAGTGGAACCAAAACCGCAATCGACATTTGTGGGATGTAGCGGGAGAAGAAGTCCTGCATCTCTTCTACCTGCTCCAGCACTAGGCTGGCCCACACGCCGGCTGGTTTACCTTTAATGTAGGCTGGGCCTAACTGCTGCAGGCGCTGTAGGATCAGCTGGCGGATGTGGAGTCGAATTTGCTCGCCGCAGCGGTAACCGAAAATTTCCCGCCCCCAGCTACAGCCAGCCCGCAGGCCGACAATGATAAATAGCCCGATAAAACTGGAAACCAGCTGGTATTTATCGGTGTGTTCAATGATGAGTTGGTGCAGGATATGGGCCAGCAAAGCTGCCTGGCCAACGAGTAGCAACCCCGACAAGAACCCAAGGCCGACACTGAGCATGAGCCAGCGTTTTGCCAGCTTGCTCTGTGATTTCAACCACTTGGTTAAATCGCGTTGTAATTGTTTGTCCATATTAAATTCTTGAGCCGCTAAGGGGAGCCGGCTAAAAGGTGAAGGCTAAAAGGCCACCATAAGGTGGCCAAAACTATTATTTTTGCTCTTCTAACGCGTCGAGGTAGCGTTCTGCATCAAGGGCAGCCATGCAGCCAGTACCTGCTGAGGTGATGGCCTGGCGGTAGGTGTGATCCATCACATCACCGGCGGCAAAGATGCCTTCGACGCTGGTCTGGGTGGCGTTGCCTTCAGTACCTGACTGTACTTTGATGTAACCGTTGTTCATCTCTAACTGGCCCTCAAAAATGCCAGTATTCGGCTGGTGGCCGATAGCAATGAACGCACCCATTACGTCTAGTGTTTCGGTCGCATCAGACTGAGTATCCTTGATGCGAACGGCAGTTACGCCCATCTCATCGCCCAGCACTTCATCCAGTACACGGTCGGTGTGAAGGATGATGTTGCCGTGTTCAACTTTGTCCATCAGTCGCTTGATCAGGATTTTCTCCGAGCGGAAGGTATCACGGCGGTGGATCAGGTGAACCTCCGATGCGATGTTGGACAGGTACAACGCCTCTTCGACAGCAGTGTTGCCGCCGCCGACTACCGCCACTTTCTGGTTGCGGTAGAAGAAGCCATCACAGGTCGCGCAGGCAGAGACGCCGCGGCCTTTGAAATTCTCTTCTGATTCCAGACCCAGGTATTTGGCTGAGGCACCCGTTGCGATGATCAGTGCGTCACAGGTGTATTCTGCGTTGTCGCCTTTCAGGCGGAAAGGACGCTGGCTGAAGTCAGTCTCGTTGATGTGATCAAAAATGATCTCGGTGTCGAATCGCTCAGCGTGCTCTTTCATGCGATCCATCAGCCCAGGGCCTGTGAGGCCTTCGGCATCACCTGGCCAGTTTTCAACTTCTGTGGTGGTGGTGAGCTGACCACCTTGCTGCATACCCGTGATCATGACCGGGTTGAGGTTGGCACGCGCAGCATACACTGCGGCAGTGTAGCCAGCAGGACCAGAACCAAGGATGAGCAGTTTACAATGTCTTACGTTACTCATTACTTCTCCAGGCTGAATGAGATTTTATAATCTTGTGAAGGGTGATTGTAGGTAAATTGAAGCGCTATGGAAAGAGGGGATTGTAGCGCGAGCTTTTCACCCCGTAAGGTCAGGCTGCCAAGTGAAATACCAGGCAGCAGGGATAATTTTTTAGATGGATTTGCTATAAGAAATAGCTATAGGTTATATATAATTTTCGTGCTAGTGCATGCTAATAGCGACGGTTGGATCGGTAAAGTGCAAATTGAAGCTATCGGCCACTTCCTTACAGGTGACCTTGCCGTAGATGATATTCATACCGGCCAGGAATCCCGGATCGTCTAGCAGGGCTTTCTTGTATCCCAAGTTGGCCAGCTTGATTACATACGGCAACGTTGCGTTATTCAGAGCGAAAGCGGACGTTCGTGCGACGGCTCCCGGCATATTGGCGACACAATAATGGACCACATCATCGACGATATAGGTAGGATCGGTATGGGTTGTCGGGTGTGAGGTTTCAAAGCAGCCGCCTTGGTCGATTGCGACGTCAACCAGCGCTGAGCCGGGCTTCATCAGCTTGACGTGCTCCGCGGTAATGAGCTTGGGCGCAGCGGCTCCGGGGATCAGCACCGCGCCAATAATAATGTCGGCTTCAGGCACCAAGCGGTCTATGGCCTCGGAAGTTGAATAGACCAGGTTGACGGCACCTCTGAACTCGATGTCCAGCGCCCTTAACGTATCGACATTGCGATCGAGCAAGGTGACATTGGCCCGCATTCCCACGGCTATCCGAGCGGCATTGGAGCCGACGACCCCGCCACCTAAAATGAGGACGTTGGCCGGCTCGACGCCGGGGACGCCGCTCAGCAGCAAACCTCGCCCGCCGCTAGAATTCTCTAGCGTTTGCGCGCCTGCTTGGATGGACATTCTGCCAGCGACTTCAGACATCGGGGCGAGAAGCGGTAATTTGCCGGAGGCATCGGTGACGGTTTCGTAAGCAATACAGACAGCTTTGCTGTCTATTAGGTCTTTTGTTTGTGGAAAATCTGGTGCAAGATGGAGATAGGTGAATAAAATTTGTCCTTCGGACAGCATGGCTCTTTCTACTGCTTGGGGCTCTTTTACTTTGACAATCATCTCTGATCTGGTAAAAACTTCTTTAGCGGTAGAAATAATTGTAGCGCCAGCGTTCTCATAGTCTGAGTCCGACAGCCCGATCCCGACACCGGCTTGGGTTTCGACCAAGACTTGATGGCCGAGTGATGTGAGCTCACGGACACTGCTGGTAACTAAGCCAACACGGTACTCGTGATTTTTGATTTCTTTGGGGACACCAATAATCATGCTGCTCCTCCCTTGGCATCTAGTAGGATTGGCTATTGACAAGGATGTAAATGCAGATCTAATGGCAGTATAGTTTGACTAATAGAGTATTTGATTCTAAAAAATAGAAAGATGTAGTATATTTTTTTGCAAGGAAGTAAGAAGGTGGAATAAAAAATGGTAGATACCAAGAAAAAACCATCCAAGGAATTGGATCGTATTGACCGTAACATATTGAATGAGCTTCAAAAAGACGGTCGTATTTCAAATGTAGAGTTATCCAAGCGTGTCGGCTTGTCTCCAACTCCGTGTCTTGAGCGTGTACGCCGCTTGGAGCGTCAGGGCTACATCAGTGGCTACACCGCGCTTCTCAATCCGCAGTATCTTGATGCCTCCCTGTTGGTGTTCGTAGAAATCACGCTAAACCGGGGTGCGCCGGATGTGTTTGAGCAATTCAACAAGTCAGTGCAAGAATTGGAAGACATCCAAGAATGCCACTTGGTATCTGGTGACTTCGACTACTTGCTGAAAACCCGCGTGTCTGACATGTCCGCATACCGTAAACTGTTGGGTGAAACCCTGCTGCGTCTGCCTGGGGTTAACGATACCCGTACCTACGTGGTCATGGAAGAAGTGAAGCAGACAAACAATCTGGTGATCAAAACACGTTAAGCTTCATATTTGAAATATGTCACAGCCCAATTTGCTTGGGTATATCAATCGAGCGGCTCTTGGCCGCTTGATTTGTTTTCGGGTCAAGCATCGCCAGGTGCTCACCCCCACAAATCGGCACTTTGCTGGCAAAGGCTAACCTATATCGCTGGGATTTTCAGCACATGCTGGGAAAAAATCGCCATCCCTCTCGCTCCCCGCCTTTTCAAAATGGCAAAATTGGACGCTATTTAGTATAAGATAGGCTGTAGGGCCTATTGACCTTTTGTGGTTGAATTCAAAAGATCAACAGGCCTTATTTTTACTGGCGTCTGACACGCCACCAGCGATTGGCACAATAATAACAACGAGCAGGGACGTCCTTGTTCTGACAGTTAAAAAAGAGTCGACGTATCCGCCCAACGAATCTACACCAAGACCGGATGGGGTGGGCGTGACGCAATTTGTTACATCGGAGTGTTTTTTTGAGGAAAGTAAAGGGCAAGAAGCAGCCTAAAATGCGTCTTTCCGGGGGACAGCGCTTACTGGAGAGCTTTCTGATCATCGGCATCCTGTCGGCGATTTTCATCATGGTTGCGCTGTTGAGTTTCGATCCTGCTGACCCTTCTTGGTCCCAGACTGCTTGGGAAGGGCCGGTGCAGAACAAGGCCGGGTCCTTCGGTGCACTGGTTGCCGATACCTTGCTGTTTACGTTTGGTTCCCTGGCCTACCCGCTGCCAGCGGTCATTGTTCTTGCTGCCTGGGTTCTTTTCCGCAGGCGCCGGCAGCCACTCAGCGTGGATTACATGATTTACGGCACCCGTTTGCTCGGCCTGCTGATCATCTTTGTCGCCAGTTGTGGACTGGCCGACCTTAACTTTGACGACATCTGGTATTTCTCCTCCGGTGGGGTGATTGGCGATGTAGTATCGAATATGGCCCTGCCTCTGTTTAATTTGCTGGGGGCCACCCTGATCCTGATGTTTGCCTGGGCGGTAGGCTTTACTCTCTTTACCGGGATCTCCTGGCTGACCATCGTCGATACCATTGGCGAAACGGTACTCGGCTCGATGGCATGGCTGCTGAACAAAGTGCGCGCTGATAAATCAGAGATGTTGACGCCGTTCGCGGCAGACATTCCCGATGAGCACCAGACCGAATTCGGCCGCCAACTGGCCATGCAGCAAGCCGAATCCGAACCCGATGCGGATGATGTTCTGCTGGCTTCGAGTAGTCGCGCCTCTTCCGAGCCGGGCGATGACAGAAACCGATTTGCCCGCCAGGAACCTAGTTTCGGCCAGTCGGAACAGCCTGATCCGCTACTGGATGGGGCCGGGCCTCAAGCCGATCCATTGCTGGACTCCAGTGAACCGAAGATAGTTATGCCGGAGCGTCATCGCCAAGCCCAGGCACAAACGATAGTGACCGCCCCAGCTTCGACAGCTTTGGCTGCGACGGCTTCGGCAACTGCACTAGCTGAAGCGAGCACCGAATCGACAGCTGTATTAGCAGAACTACCGGTCAGCCAGCCTGTTGTTTATACCCAAGCGCCTTCGCAACAGAGCGCCCCGGCTGTTCAGCCGCAAACGACCGCGCCTGTTGAGCCAACTACGACGGGTGCCTCTGAAGTTCATGTACAGGCGCAGACGAGCGAAGCTATTGTCGAAGAGGTTGTTGATGTTCAATCTACCCAGCAAGCCAAAGGTATGACGATTGCCGAGCTTGAAAGGCAGCTGGATATCGATGAGAACTTCACGGTGTATGTTGATGAAGGGCAGGGTCCATCTTCTGATGGTATCACTGCTGGAATCGGTGCGGTTGCAGAACCAACACCTCCTGCTTCTTCCCCGGTAATCGATACTGCTGTGAATGATCAAGCTATTGCAGCGACGGCTGCTGCGAACCCGCAAGTTGCATTAGAGCCGGAACTCTCAACGGGTATGTCATTCAACAATGATGATTTTGTTCCTGAAGCAACGGAATCGCATTCATCACCGGTTCATTTCGACCCTGTTACAACAGAGTCTCATGTTGCTGAAACCGGTACTTTCGAACCTGTCGTTGAATCAGAGCCTGTGTACCAAGCGCAAAGCGCCATGGTTGAGGCTGAGCCAGAGATGCCAACAGCTACAATGTCTGGGGGCAATGCTGAAATGGCACACGATATCGAGATTGGTGTTCAGGATGGCATGTCCGAGTTGGAGCGGGCTGAACGTGAAATTGCACCAGCTGAAGAGAGTAACGAAGAAGGCTTGAGCGACGAAGAGGCCTTCCTCAAGAAAATCCGTGATGCCCAGAAAGCCCAAGCGCAAGCGGCCGGTCTGGACAACCCGTTCTTGATGAAGCGCGAAGCTGACTTGCCGAAACCGACGTCGCCGATGCCGACGATTGATCTGCTGGCACCGCCAAAGCAGAACGTGCAGTCAACCACCGAGGAAGAGCTCAAGCAAACCGCGATGCTGGTGGAAGCCAAGCTGGCTGACTATAAGATCAAAGCGAAAGTGGTTGGGGTGTACCCGGGGCCGGTCATTACCCGCTATGAGCTCGATCTGGCGCCGGGGGTGAAAGTCAGCCGTATTTCCGGTTTGGCCAAGGACTTGGCGCGAGCCCTGTCTGCCTCTGCAGTCCGTGTGGTTGAGGTTATTCCGGGTAAGCCATATATCGGTCTTGAGCTGCCGAATGTGAACCGGGAAACGGTTTATATGTCAGAGGTCGTCGCCAGCGATAACTTCCAGCACAAGAAGGGGGCTTTGCCGATTGTGCTCGGTTACGACATTGCCGGTGAGGCCGTGGTCGCTGATCTGAGCAAGATGCCCCACCTGCTGGTTGCCGGTACCACGGGATCCGGTAAATCGGTGGGGGTCAACGTGATGATTTTGAGCTTGCTGTACAAGTGCAAGCCTGAAGACTGTCGCTTTATTATGATCGACCCGAAAATGCTCGAGTTGTCTATCTACGAAGGCATTCCGCATTTGTTGACCGAAGTGGTTACCGACATGAAAGATGCCAGCAATGCCTTGCGCTGGTGTGTCGGTGAGATGGAACGTCGCTATAAGCTAATGGCTGCTTGTGGGGTGCGTAATTTGGCCGGTTTTAACGCCAAGTTGGAAGAAGCCGCTGCCGCAGGCCACCCGATCCATGATCCGTTGTGGAAACCGGGTGACAGCATGGATGAGTATCCGCCACTGTTGGAAAAAATGCCGAGTATCGTGGTCATCGTCGATGAATTTGCCGATCTGATGATGGTTGTCGGTAAGAAAGTTGAAGAGCTGATTGCTCGATTGGCGCAGAAAGCACGTGCCGCGGGGATCCACCTAGTGTTGGCAACCCAGCGTCCATCGGTAGATGTCATCACCGGTCTTATCAAGGCCAATATCCCGAGCCGGATGGCCTTTACGGTATCGACCAAAACGGACTCGCGCACCATTCTGGACCAAGGTGGTGCAGAATCCTTGCTCGGTATGGGTGACATGCTCTACTTGCCTGCTGGCAGTAACCACCCTGTTCGTGTTCACGGTGCGTTTGCCTCGGATGAAGATGTTCACAACGTGGTCAACGACTGGAAAGCCCGCGGTAAACCTCAGTACATCGAGGGTATTCTTGAGGCTGACCAAGGAGCTGAAGGCCTGTTGCCGGGAGAAACCCCGACCGGCGGCGATGACGATTTGGATCAGCTGTTTGATGAAGTGGCGGCCTTTGTTGCCGAATCGCGACGCGGCTCAGTGTCAGGTGTCCAGCGTCGCTTCAAGATCGGCTATAACCGAGCGGCCCGTATTGTCGAACAGCTTGAGGCGCACGGCATTGTCAGTGCGCCGGGCCACAATGGTAACCGTGAAGTGTTGGCCCCGCCGCCGCCACCTCGCGATTAACTTAATAGAACAAAACAACAGTAATTACCATGCCTGCTACGATCAAAGGGCAGGCATTAGAAAAGGTTTAACAGAATGATTAAAAAAGTGCTTTTGAGTATGTTGGTAGCCAGCCCGCTGTTGCTGGCAGGCCAGGCATTGGCAAATCCGCAGCAGGAACTGAGCACCCGCTTAGGTAAAGTGAATGCGTTCAGTGCCGACTTTACTCAAACCGTCGTGAGCCCCGAGGGCAGCCTGCTGGTGGAAGGTAGCGGTGATGTATCGATCAAGCGGCCGAACCTGTTTCGTTGGAATACCGAAACGCCGGATGAGAATATTCTGATCTCAGATGGTAAGACGTTGTGGTATTACAGTCCGTTTATCGAGCAGGTCACAGCGATGTGGCTTAATGATGCCACCGATCAGACACCGTTTGTGTTGCTGACCCGTAACAGCGCGGCTGACTGGGCCAACTACAATGTGTCGCAAACCGCCGACACCTTCACCCTGACACCGAAAAGTGGTGCGTCTTCGATGGGACAGTTTGTCGTGACGGTTGCCAAGTCCGGTGAAGTGCGCAGTTTCTCGGTGGTAGAGCAAGATGGTCAGCGAAGCAACTTCAGACTGTCTAAATTTAAGAAGCACACGCCTGCAGCCAGCCTGTTCACCTTTACGCCACCAGAGGGCGTGGAGTTGGATGATCAGCGCAATTAGGCGACAGCCTGGCCTTCAGGCTAATTGCAAGCGATAGTGAACCAAGATTGACTTAGGTGGTACAGCAGTACCACCTAATTTTGTTTTACGACCAACTCAAATCGCCGACGGTTCGAGTTGGTCCAGAGGAGCGGTGATTTTGAGTAATTTCAGCCTGGACTTTTCATCGGATTTCCGTCCGCTGGCAGCCAGAATGCGTCCACGTACCGTACAGGAGTACATCGGCCAGAAACATATCCTGGCAGAAGGCAAACCGCTGAGGCGTGCGCTGGAAGCCGGACACCTGCATTCGATGATCCTGTGGGGGCCTCCCGGTACCGGAAAAACCACCTTGGCAGAGGTGGCGGCCCATTATGCCAATGCCGAAGTCGAACGCGTGTCAGCAGTCACCTCCGGGGTGAAAGATATCCGTGCTGCTATCGACAAGGCGCGCGATAATAAGATGGCCGGCCGCCGGACTATCCTGTTCGTCGATGAGGTCCACCGCTTTAACAAGAGCCAGCAGGATGCCTTCTTGCCCCATATCGAAGACGGTACCGTGACCTTTATCGGCGCAACGACAGAAAACCCTTCTTTCGAGCTCAATAACGCATTGTTGTCACGCGCCCGGGTGTACAAGCTCAAATCCCTCGATACCGATGAGATCCTCGAGGTGATTGAACAGGCTCTTGGCGACAAAGAGCGCGGCGTCACGGAAACCAACCTGGTGTTTGTCGATGAGGTCAAAGAGCGCCTTGCCGAGTTGGTCGGCGGCGATGCCCGCATGTCGCTGAACTACCTCGAACAGCTGATCGATATGGCAGACGAGGATCAGCAAGGCAACAAGCAGATCACCCTGGCCCTGTTGGCCGAAGTAGCCGGGGAGAAAATTGCCCGCTTCGATAACAAGGGGGATTTGTGGTACGACATGATTTCGGCCGTACACAAGTCGATTCGCGGCTCGAGCCCGGATGGCGGCCTGTACTGGTATGCCCGCATGCTGCAGGCCGGTTGTGATCCGCTCTATGTTGCCCGCCGTTTGCTGGCCATCGCTTCGGAAGATATTGGCAATGCCGATCCGCGCGCGATGCAGGTTGCCGTGTCGGCTTGGGACTGCTTTACCCGGGTAGGCGCCTACGAAGGCGAGCGGGCTATCGCCCAGGCAATCGTGTATTTGGCCTGCGCGCCGAAAAGCAATGCCGTGTATACCGCATTTAAGCAGGCCAAGTTAGATGCCGCTAACTATCCTGATTATGAAGTGCCGCATCATTTGCGCAATGCGCCGACCAAGTTGATGAAGGAAATGGGCTACGGCCAGGAATACCGTTATGCCCATGACGAGCCGGGTGCCTATGCCGCCGGCGAGAGCTATTTCCCGCCTGAGTTAGCGGGCACTCGCTATTATCAGCCGACAAATCGGGGCTTAGAGACCAAAATTTCTGAAAAGTTAGATTATCTTGCTTCTTTAGATGCAAAAAGCGCGTCAAAGCGCTATCAATAATAGGGCTTTTTGGGTATTGTTGAGGGATCAGCGTTAGGTTGCCTAACGCCTTCTGAATTATAAATTATTTAGCCACCGTTTTGGCTAAATAATGTGCACTTTAGAGCAATATGAGCACAGGATTAGCATGCTAGATTCTAAATTACTTCGAACTGAGCTGGACGCAACAGCCGAAAAATTAGCGCGCCGTGGTTACACTCTTGATGTAGAGCTACTACGTTCCCTAGAAGAAAAACGTAAGTCACTTCAGGTCAAAACTGAAGAGCTTCAGGCACTGCGTAACTCCCGATCGAAGTCCATTGGCCAAGCGAAAGCGAAGGGCGATCACGAAGAAGCTGAGCGCATCCTTGCTGAAGTTGGCAACCTAGGCTCTGAGCTGGACGAGGCGAAGAAAGCGCTGGCTGCACTGCAGGTTGAGCTGGATGCCATCGTACAGACTATCCCTAACCTACCGGACGACTCTGTACCTGCGGGTAAAGACGAGAACGACAATGTTGAAATTTCTCGCTGGGGCCAGCCTCAGTCTTATGATTTCGAAGTGAAAGACCACGTTGATCTCGGTGAAATGGGCGATGGCCTTGACTTCGCTAGCGCGGTTAAGCTGTCTGGCGCACGTTTCATCGTGATGAAAGGCCAGTTCGCTCGCCTACACCGTGCAATCGCCCAGTTCATGCTGGATCTGCACACTGATGAGCACGGCTACACCGAAATGTACGTACCGTATCTGGTAAACGCTGACAGCCTGTTCGGTACTGGCCAACTACCTAAGTTTGGTGCTGATCTGTTCCACACTCAGCCACTGACTGAGAAAGTGAACGACGAAGAGCCACGTACCCTGTCTCTGATCCCGACAGCAGAAGTACCTGTTACCAATATGCTGCGCGACACGATTTCTGAAGAAGCGGACCTGCCAGTTAAGATGACTGCACACACGCCTTGCTTCCGTTCAGAAGCGGGTTCTTACGGCCGTGACACCCGTGGTCTTATCCGTATGCACCAGTTTGACAAAGTTGAGCTAGTACAGATCACTCGCCCTGAAGATTCAATGGACGCCCTGGAAGAGCTAACAGGCCACGCTGAGAAAGTACTTCAGTTGCTTGAGCTGCCTTACCGTAAGGTGATCCTATGTACGGGTGACATGGGCTTCGGTGCCGTGAAGACTTACGACCTAGAAGTCTGGGTTCCTGCACAGGAAACTTACCGTGAGATCTCTTCTTGTTCTAACTGTGGTGACTTCCAGGCTCGCCGTATGCAAGCGCGCTTCCGTCGTAAAGGCGAGAAGAAGCCTGAGCTAGTTCACACCCTGAACGGTTCTGGTCTAGCGGTTGGCCGTACTATGGTCGCTATCTTGGAGAACAACCAGGAAGCTGACGGTCGTATCCGTATTCCTGAAGTACTTCGCAAGTACATGAACAACGCGACCCACATCGGTTAATCCGTTACGCGTAAGTTCGAACAGAACACCCCCAAACCCAGCCAATTGGCTGGGTTTTTTTTGGCTGGATAACAGGGAAAAGAAACAACCATCTGGTAGGGAGACTACTGTTTGGTTTTTTATGCGATAAAAGTGATTATTTTGTCGTTTTGCTATTGTGTCCTTAATTGTATTCGATATAATCGCACTATTGAGAATTTATTCACTTTTATTGAAAGTGTAATCATTCAGGAAGCAGTAGAATGACAGATACCCTTTTAGCGCAAAACCATCACAAGACCAGCCGGAATGTGCTGATGTTCGCCATCCCATCATTACTTGGCTTGTTCTTTTTCTTGGCACCATTGACCGTCAACGGTGACTTTACCTTCCCGCTAGCCTTGATGGCTAAAGGCTTCAAGACCGTGTTGGGTGACGCTATCTTGCCGTTGGTGACGGCGGTGATCTGTTTGTCTGCTGTGATTTCAGTACTGGCAAGTGTGGCAAAGCCTAGTTTTGTAACCCAGTCTTCTTTGCTGACTCGCCTTTTTGTATTGAGCCCAACCTGGTTAGTTATTCGTAGCCTAGGGGCGGTATTTACTCTAGCGGCGCTTCATCAGCTAGGTCCAGAAATGCTCTGGAATGAAAATACCGGTGGCCTGGTGCTGCATGATCTGCTGCCGTCACTGTTTGTGACTTTCATCTTTGCTGGTTTGCTTCTGCCTTTGCTGCTTAACTTCGGCTTGCTTGAACTGCTGGGCACCTTGCTAAGCAAGTTCATGCGTCCGGTGTTCAGGCTACCGGGACGTGCTGCCATTGACTGTATTTCATCTTGGTTAGGTGATGGTACGGTTGGGGTCATTCTGACCAGCAAGCAGTATGAGCAGAAGAAGTACACAGCCCGTGAAGCGGCTGTGGTAGCAACTATGTTCTCACCGGTAGGTATCTCTTTCTCGCTGGTGGTACTGACCCAGGTTGGCCTGCAAAACTACTTTGTTCCTTTCTATGCAGCCATTTGTTTGTCGGGCGTGGTTGCAGCCATGGTAATCCAGTTCTTACCGCCTCTGTCATACAAGAAAGATCTGTATATCGATGGCACGGCGCCAAACCGTGATGATGAACTGGTTCCGCAAGGCCAGTCAGCGATGAGCTTTGGCATGGACTTGGCCCTACAGCGTGCCAATAAAGTGAAAAGCCTTGGCTCGGTAGCCAAGGAAGGTATCCACAACGCACTGGATATGGTGATTGGCGTGCTGCCAGTCGTCATGGCAATCGGTACGCTTGGTCTGGTTGTGGCGGAAACGACGCCGTTGTTCTCGCTGCTGGGTGCACCGTTTGTGCCGCTGCTTGAGCTCCTGAACGTCGCAGAGGCACAGGCCGCCGCGCAGACAATGCTGGTGGGTTTCACGGACATGTATGTGCCGTCAATCATTGCCGCTTCGAGTATCAATGCCGAGCTGACCAAGTTTGTTGTTGCGGCATTGTCTGTCACCCAGCTGATTTTCATGTCGGAAACCGGCTCGGTGATCCTAAGCAGCAAGGTGCCAATTAACTTCCTTGAGCTGGTGGCTATCTTTGTTCTGCGTACGCTGGTGACCTTGCCGATCATCGTCGCGATTGCCCACTTAATCTTCTGATCTCAGTTCTGCTTCCATTCTTCTATTGCCCGGTCTTAGTGCCGGGCAATGATTTGCACCACTTTCTTATCCTCCCTCGTTGCCAGCTCCGGCAATTTAATCGACAACTGTGCACCGATATGGCCAAGTACTAGATCAAACAGGTGAAATAGGGTATCCGACGCCTCTAACGAGAACTGGTAGAGTTGGTGCTTGACCAACTCCTTGTCATGACCATTCACATCGATGCTGTCGTAGTGGCTGAACAACTTCTCGATGATCAGTGGTGGTACTGCGGGATCACCGGGCAAATGAAGCTGCGCCATTCTACGTTTGAGGATTTGGGCGTGGAGTCCAAGCTCTCTTGCCATCACATCGGTGCCCATCTCATAGTTTTCAATGGCATAACGTAAGCGACTCAGGCTGTCGATAGCATTGAGCATCACTGGCCATGTACCTTGGTAATGTTTGAATAGTTCGTCTTTTTCGCAAGTGATAAGACATTGGGTTAGGGTATCATCAATTAGGTAGAGCACATGGCGGATAGCTTTGCCGTGGGTGGACTGGTTGCGCTGAGTAGAATACTTGGGCCATTCATCGAGCATGGTGCTCAGCTGTTTGCTGAGGATCCGGTACATCGGTTTGTTGGTGTTTTCCGCTTGGCTGATCAGGCTGTGGAGTAGGGTCTTGATTGCGATCGCTTCGCTGAGGCTCTCCGCTGAAGGCGGAGTGTGCTTCAAAGCTAAATGCGACCGGCGCCGGTGAAAACGTAACAGGTGGATCAGCTGACGAAGGCCGATAATTTGATTGAAACGGCTTTGTAGCAGGTCACGCTGTTGGTGGGTACGGACCATGAAGGCACTTAGAAAAATGCCAATAAGACAGAGGGTAAGAAAAAAATAAAGCATGCTGCCTCCCTAAACATAGATGCCGGGTTATGTTTAGCTATGTAGCAAGCATTATTCCATTCTGGTTCAAGTGGAATAAATATTTAATGTATATATTTCAATTGCTTAATTGCTAAGAGTTTGGAGCTCTCGAGCTGGCGGTCGATAGTAGTGCAGGCATGGAACATCGTGGTGCAAAAAAGCTCCCGGATGGGAGCTTTTGATAGGGAAGGTGTGCTTAATCGCGAATTGGGTGTAAGTGAACCTCTTCTTCTTTTTCGCCCGCATGCGGGTCGTTGAAGCGGTTGATATCCATCTCGCCTTCTGATTTAGCAACGATACAGGTTACACAGCTGTCACCTGTGATGTTAACAGCGGTACGGATCATATCCAGTAGACGGTCAACACCCATGATAATTGCGATACCTTCAACCGGTAGGCCAACTTGGTTCAATACCATTGCCAGCATGATAAGACCGACACCCGGTACACCCGCAGTACCGATCGAAGCCAGCGTTGCTGTGGCAATAACCATTAAGTAGTCACCCATGGTCAGGTCGATATTAAATGCCTGGGCAATGAAGGCGGTCGCCACACCTTGCATGATCGCCGTACCATCCATGTTGATGGTTGCGCCTAGCGGTACCGTGAATGAGGCGATACGGTTCTTAACCCCAAGGCGCTTGGTCGCTGTTTCCATAGTCACTGGAATGGTCGCGTTTGAAGAAGCGGTGGAGAAAGCGAACATGATCGCATCTTCCATCTTCTTCAGGAACAGTTTCGGGCTCAAACCGGTAAAGATCTTGAATAGTGAGCCGTATACCACGATACCGTGCAGCAGCAGGGTACACGTCAGTACCAGGAAGTAACCGAATAGGTTGAAAATCGCATCAAGGCCTAGGCCGGTGAACAGTTTTGCCATCAGGAAGAACACACCGAATGGGGCAATGTTCATCAGCAAGGCAACCAGCTTCATGATCACTTCGTTGAGGTCTGCAAAGATACCGGCAATGCGCTCACCCGGCTTACCCGCAGCACTGATCGCAATGCCGAACAGGATAGCGAACACGATGATTTGCAGCGTGTTACCGTTAGCCATTGAGCTAATTGGGTTGGTCGGGAACATGTCGATAATGACCTGACCCAGTGACGGCGCTTCTCTAGAGGCAAATGTGGTTGCAGCAGAAAGGTCTGCGCCTGCGCCTGGCTTGAACAGGTTACCCATAACGAGGGCTAGTGAAATAGCAATCGCGGTAGTGGTCAGGTAGAACGCCAGTGTTTTGCCGCCCAAGCGACCCAGCGTGCTGATGTCTTTCAGGGTACTGGTACCGCATACCAACGAGACAAATACCAATGGCACCACTAGCATCTTCAAACTGGCAATGAAGATTGCACCACCGACCTCGAACAGGCCATTCACAATATATTCGTGGACAAAAGATGATTCAGAAAAAAGTGAACGAATAATGAATCCTGTCAAGATGCCCAGAACCATACCCAGAATTACGCGGCCGGTCAGGGACATTTTTTTCTTTTGTGCTTGCATGAATAAAACACTCCTTATAATTATTCACTCTGAAAATCTTTCACCAGAGCGCGGAGCAGGTTAACAGCACTTTACGTGTTAAGGCGAAGTAAAATGCTGGGCAATAATCAAAGATATGTTTCAGATCACACTTTTTCAGGCAGTACGATATCCCGAAAACATATTTATTAACTGAATTTTAACGTACTCGCCGGTTTTTGACCGTTTTTTGTGCTGATAAATCGATTTGAGCGAAAATATGCTAAGGTTTCGCCGAGTTTACACCTGTTTTTGAGTGTTGTGAAAAGCCACTGTTAACATTCATTTTTGCAGGATTTCATGGGGCTGAATGCCTACAAAGGATTAGGTGTGACGAGAAGGTTAAATTCGCTCTAATAAAGACAAAATATCGGTGATTAATCCCAATGTATAACCAGAAATCAGGTGGGATATTCCGTTGGGTTGTATTGGCATATATATTTATCCCGAATGTGTTTTTCTGATAAAGTTTTCTGGACATAGCAAACCAGCACCACCTGATCACCGGTATGCTGGTTGCTAAATTTAAGCTTATGATTTTAAAGCTTATACTGTTGCTGTAACTGTATCTTCCAACAGCATGTCAATACGTGAAATATAGTCGTGATATTCCGCGGTATTGTCTTTGGCGTAATGGAAGTTACGGAAGTAACGCGTCATGGCCGTAAAGAATTTACGGGCTTCGGCTTTATCTGCAAAGTTATATTCAGTGCGGATGACTTTCACCACCTTGGCAAAGATGAACTGCTGGCGCTCGAAGCTACATGACGCATCGACTTCGTCGAAGGCATCTTGCTGCAGGTATACCATGTCAAGGAACAGTGCTTTTTGGTACACCACATAGTCTTCCAGCGAAATACCTTCCTCACCGGTTACCTGCATCATCTGCCCGATGCTGTCACCGGTCGATAGCAAGGCTTTCATTTCCTTAACCGTTGGGACCCATTCAGGGCCAAGGTTCTCGGCATACCAGCCTTCAAGTTGGTCCAGGTAGCGCGACCAGGATATCAACGGGTCGATAGCCGGGTAGAAGCGCTTGTAGGCACGGTCATACGATAGTCCCAGGAAGGTCTTAACGGTACCTAGGGTCGACTGGGTAACTGGCTCTTCGAAGTTACCGCCAGCCGGAGACACCGAACCAATCATAGTCAGCGAGCCATCCGTGCCGTTTTCATTGTCAACTACCCCACAGCGTTCGTACACGCCTTTGATTGCCGAGTCCATGTAGGCAGGGAAACCTTCTTCCCCTGGGATCTCTTCCAGGCGGTTTGAGGTTTCTCGCATCGCCTGTGCCCAGCGAGAGGTCGAGTCAGCCAGTAGAAGGACGTTGTAGCCCATCTGGCGGTAGTACTCACCCAAGGTCAGGCCGGTATAAATAGAGGCTTCACGGGCTGCAACCGGCATGGACGAGGTATTACAGATGATCACAGTGCGGTCAATCAGGGTACCGCCATGCTTAGGATCCGGAAGGTGAGGGAATTCCTCAATAGTTTCAACTACTTCACCAGCACGTTCGCCACAGGCAACTACGATAACAATGTCGGCATCACAGTAACGGGAGATGCCGTGCTGCAGAACGGTTTTACCTGAGCCGAAAGGCCCTGGTACGCAGCCTGTACCGCCTCGGGCAATTGGGAAGAAAGTATCAATGGTGCGGGTCGTTGTAACCAAAGGCTCATTCGGGAATTTACGCTGGGTCTTGCCGCCGTTTTTGGCCAGGGTATTGGCGATAGACTGACGGACTGGCCACTTCTGGACCATGGTCAGGTTATGCTCCTTACCGCGGTTATCGGTAATGTGGGCTATCACCGTATCAATGGTAAAGCTGCCTTCTTGGATCCAGGTAACTTCGACTTCGCCTTTAATATAGAAGGGCACCATGATCTGGTGAGTAAAACGACCTTCTTGTACTGTTCCCAGTGATTGACCGGCACGGAGTTTGTCGCCCTTTTTGGCTACGGCAGTAAAGGCCCAGGTATCAGCTTTATCGAGCGCATCAACCTGCACACCACGTTTGAGGAACTTACCATGGATCTGCGCCAGGCGCTCCAGCGGGTTTTGCAGGCCATCATAGATTTGTGCCAGGATACCAGGCCCCAAATCGACGCTGAGCATTTCACCGGTTTGAATAATTCTGTCACCAACTGCCACACCTCGGGTATCTTCATACACCTGAATGTCGGCTGAATCGCCACGTACTCGAAGTACTTCGGCCATCAACAATTCATCTAGGCCATCTGTTTGCTTGCGGCTTGGCAGGACATAAACCACTTCATTTTTTACGAGTTGACCTTTTTCACCTTGGTTAAGGCGAATGGTCAGCGTGTCGCCAATGACAGCCGTAACGTGGGCTGTCGGCGTTTTATTGATTAATTCTGTGCTCATTGAACAACCTGTTTTCAAAATTAATGCGGTAGATCACTGGCAAAGTCACCCAGTGCATTGTCTACGAGTTGGTCGAACCGCTTGATGGCTATTTCGCTGTTGTAAGTGGTCCAGCGGAATACCAAGTTCCAGCGCAAGAGATAAATAACGACAGCTTCGAAGCTAAAGCGCTCTTTGGTACTGATGCGATCAAGTTCATCCCAAACTGCTTCTAATAAGGCTTTTTCGATCTCGAGGCTCTGATCGTGTTCCATGTAGCGGGCAACATCCGGCAACCATGGGAAAGCGAACTGCAAGTTAAAGTAGGGCACATTCCAATTGCGGCGGATAAACTCGTAGCGTGTACCGAAACTCCAACGAGGCCCTGACGGGGCTTTTTCCCCGGCCTTTTTGCGGCGCAGGGCGGCAACAACCGTTCGCATATCCAGACGCCAGTCAATCAAATCGCGTAGTACCTTGCTTTTGACTTCACTGCGAGCCCGAGTTGCGAACTTGATCAGTTCGGCATCATCGGCATCGTCCTTGGTGCGATCCCAATGCATGAGCTGCTCTATCATATTGAGGTGCTTACGTTCATCAAAGGTGAGCGCACTCAATCGGCGTTCCAGCTGATAACGCGAAATCGGTGTGATTTTACTGTTAAACAGCGAGTCGATATGTGGCAGTGACGTCAACAAGCTATGATATGCTTTATCAGACATATACGTTCCTTGTTAAAGGAGAGGCAGGGCAAGCCTGCCTCTTTTACTTACTTAACAATACCTTCCAACAACGCGCGGAAACGTGGCTGGAGATGGTTAAGCATCATCTGGGTAACGGTTTCGTCCGACAGTGCCACTTCGATATCTTTATCTTTCAAGCGGAACACAACGGCGTTCTTGTTATCTTCATTGACATTGAAGGTGACTCCTTCGCGAAGCATTTCAGCGGCTTGCGCCACCGCGAAGTGGATCAGCGTACCTTCCTTGAGCTCTTCAGGGTTGGCACTCAAATCGTTCACACCTACCACGCGGGTCGGCAAGATAACTTCAACAGGCTCATCGGATTTGATAGCACTGCGACCTGCCACTTCGAGGATCATCTGTTGCAGCAGTTTCTCGTCCGTTAACTGGGTACCGACTGTCGCCTTGATCTGCTTGGCAAACTCATCCTGCAAGAAAGCCTTGAGCTCCAAAATCGCATTGCGGTTGGCCATCTCGAACGCCTGCTTGCCAGCGGTTGAAATAAAGTCGGCTTCCTTACGGGCATTGCCGAGGATCAAGCCGGCTTTATCTCGGGCTTCGGCAACGATGGTTGAAGCCTCTTCGCGCGCTTCGGCAATAATTTGGTCGGCACTTTGCTTCCCGGCCTCGACACCTTCTTGGCGAAGGGTATCGACCAGTTGCTTGATCCCGGCGGAAACCGGTGTGGTGTTTTGATTGTCTACTGGCATGTTCTGTTCCTTATGCGCCGATGTTGGCACCCATGACTAGCGCAAAAACGAAAGCAAAAACCGAGAAGCCTTCAACAATTGCCGCCGGGGCAATCGATAGACCGAATACTTCAGGCTTGTTCTTAGAGGCATTGATTGCTGCCGAAACAGCCTGTCCTTGATAAATGGCCGAGAACAGCAGGGCAAGGCCGGTCATCAGGCCAACGCCGAACAGGCCTCCAGCGGTGTCGGCGTCGACACCAATACCAGCCAGGGTGAACATAATCACGATACCGTAGATAACCTGTGAGGAAGGCATGGCTGACAGACCGATGTATTTACCGTAGCCAGATTCAACATCGAGCATGGCACCACAGGCTGCCTGACCGGCTACCGAACAGCCGATAGCTGAACCAATAGCACCCAGTGCAACAGGAGCGAACGCGCCCAACCAACCAAGTGCAATAACAAATTGTTCCATGTTTTAATCCTCTTTCTTCCGAAAAGCTTTGAATGGGTATCCTTCGTCGGATAGACCCCAGTTAACAAATTCAATTACGTTGAGGCGCATACCGTGTACCACCCCGCTCATGACACAGAGCGCGAAGTTCAAGATATGGCCAAGCAGCAAGATCAAACCGCCAAACAGCACCCCCGAGACGGGCTGGGCTTCGACCACTTGTCCTGCCAGTGAGTTAAAGGTCATTGCCAGCGATGCGCCCGATAGGCCAAGGGCGAATAGACGCATGTAGCTTAGAATGTCTCCGAAGGCACTGGTAATGTTATAGATTGCCTTGGCACCATCGAGCACCCGAAGGGCTAGATCCTTGCGGCTGTTGATTGGCCGATCGCTGCTATAGACACAGACCAAACCTGCGCCGCCTAGCATCAATAGCCCGCCGAGCCCCTTACCGAACCAGCTCCATACTGCACCAGTGATCCCGAACCACAGCAACATTCCGCCAAACATCAGCGCCGCCCAGCCAAGCGGGGCGAAAGCACGCTTGTGGGTCCGGTTGATATAGGCCGTCATCGCATTGGCGATGATCAGGTGCATGACACCGATAAAGACCGACAGACGCATCATGGCGTTGTAATCGTTCATGTCGATGATGTGGAAGAAGCCCCAGAAGCTGCCTTCGTCCGGCGCGATACCAAAGTAGCTACCGGCGAGCACCCCCCAGAAAATGCCCAGTCCGGACATGAACAATCCCATGTTCTTCAGTCGTTTGCCTTCTGTTGATGCATCGAACTTGTCACGGAAGAACAGAATGATCAGGCCGAGAATCGCACTGTACATGGCATCATTCATGATCATTGCGAAGAACAACGAGAATGAATAGAACACCAGGTTGCCCGGGTCCCATGCGCGGTAGTTAGGGGTCTGGAAAAAGCCCATTGCCTCGGCGCCACCTCCGGTGAGCTCGGAGTTTTCCAGTAGTGTCGGTGGCTGGTCATCAGCTTTTGGATCTTCGAACAGCACGGCAGAGCCATAGGTCTCGGCCAGTTCGAGCACCGCGTCCTGAGCGTCGGCCGGTAGCCATCCCTGGATCAGGAAAAACTCGCCCTCATCTTGGACCCCAGAGGAAGCCAGTAGCAACTCGGCCTTGTCCTGACTGGCGGCCAGGGACTGGCTGAGCGGGTAAATCCAGCGGGTTAGCGCCTCGCGTTCGGCCAGTAAGTCTTCCAGATGCTGCTCGGCAATCTCGAGGTGCTCTTCGACCTGGGATAGGCTATTGCCGCCAATGTGCGAGCGTTCGACTGGCAATAAGGTTGTATCGGGCTCGGACTCAGACACAATCACGATATAGGCGTTTTTCTGGTCTCTGTGCACCTCCTGCCAGGGTTGATCAACCTCTGCCATGGCAGGCAGCTTTTTCAACGGCAGAAGATAAAACCAGAAACGCAAATTATTGATTGTGCTGATGTCAGGCAGCTCAAATTCCCCCCAAGGGCGCAGCAGTTGCAGGCGCTCTTTGAGCAAGTCACGTTTGTCCTGCTGTTGGCGGATATGGAGTTTGTTCTCGAGAATTTGTGCTACCAATTCATCGACATCTACCAAATCCTTGTCCTTGACCGGACGGCGCCTTCGCTCGACGCGGCTGAGCCAGGCCAGGGCCTCGCTGGCATCTGTCGGCTGCTGCATCGCTATCGCGTGGTTGGCGTCGGCATCATCCTGGCTGAGAGGAATAAGGTGCATACATCCCAATGCTTGCAAAGCCATCAGGATTTCTTCCCGGCGAGAGGCTTGGCCACCGAGTGTTAAGCGTTTTAACTGTTTGATACTCATGATTGGCCTCCCTGCGTTTTCTCTTGCTGAGCCAACACTTTTTGTTTCGATAGTTTGGCGTTCATTACCGCCGCGCGCTCTTGGTCTGACAGATAGATACCGATCCGCTTGATACTTTCTTCGGTATCAGGGATCAGTACTTTCGAGAACAAGTTCACACGCTGGCTGGTGATACGCGTGGCATCGCTGATCAATTCGTAGCGCTGCTGGTAAACCGCCAGCTCCACACGCAAACGAACCATTTCCTTCAGCTGACGGACCACACTATCGACCCAGTGCGGGCGGGCAAGATAACTGTATGGGGTCACTTTAACATCGATAGACTCGATGACCGGGACCCGGCAGCCAACAATATTCTGGGTGGCAAGCTTGACGTCGGTAACCTTGACCAGGTTGTTGACGTTGATTTCCTTGCACGCAAGCATCGGGATTGCTTGCTCAACCACTGCGCGTAAATCTGCGACGCGCTCTTTGGCCTGTTGCAAAGCGTTCTCGGCTTTCTTGCGCTCCAGCATCAGTTGTTGACGCTTCAGTTCCAACGCAGGCAGGTAGCGGTTGTAAGTCTTTAAACTCCGCTTTTGTTTGTTTAGCGAGCTTTTGTTAAGTGCTACCTTTGCCATGGATTATTCCCCTGCTGTTTCCGCTTCAATATCCAACTGTTCTGGATAAGGCCAGTACATTTCCAGCAGGCTGTCTTTGATCAGGGTTTCTTCCGGATCAAAACACTCCGCGAGGATTTTCCAGCTGAAGTCCAACGCATCTTCCAGGCTCATATCGACATCCAGTGTCATGAAGTTGTCCTTGAAGTACTTGCCGAATTTCAGCGTTTTCTTGTCGTACTCCGACAGCTCGAAAGCCATGGCTTGCTTCTGTTGGGCTTCGACTGAATCTGAGTAGAAACGGATCATCACACTCATGATGGCGCTGTGATCTTCACGGGTTTCCTTGCCGACTACCATCTGCTTAAGGCGCGACAGGGAGCCAAATGGGTCAAGCACGCCATCGTGAAGGTAGAACTGACCTTCGGTGATATAGCCGGTGTTATCCGGAACCGGGTGGGTCACGTCGTTGCCCGGCATGGTAGTGACTGCCAACAGGGTGACAGAGCCAGCCCCTTTGTAATCACAGGCTTTTTCGTAGCGTTTGGCCAGCTGGGAGTAAAGATCGCCCATGTAACCGCGGTTGGCCGGGATTTTGTCCATTGAAACGCCGATCTCCTTCATGGCGTCGGCATAGGAAGTCATGTCGGTCAGCAGTACCAACACCTTCTTGCTTTCATCAACGGCGAAATGCTCGGCGACTGACAGTGCCATATCCGGTGCAAGCAAGCGCTCTACAGTAGGGTCCGAGGCTTGGTTGACAAACATGACGGTCCGCGATGACACGCCGGCTTCTTCAAACTGGGTTTTGAAAAAGTGGTAGTCATCATAGATAAGGCCCATGCCAGCGAAGACCACGACATCGGCTTCGGCCTGGATCGCGATACGGGAAAGGAATTTGTTGTACGGCTCACCAGCAACAGAGAAGATTGGAATTTTCTGTGACTCTACCAAGGTGTTAAAGACATCAATCATCGGCACGTTGGTGCGCACCATGCGAGTTGCCAGTGTGCGGCGGACAGGATTGACCGAAGGGCCGTCGATTTCTACCTTGGGATCGGTTTCAAGCTCGGGACCATGGTCGATGGGTTGTCCGGCGCCGTTGAAGATGCGACCTAAAATGTTTGGTGAATAGGTGACCTGCATCGGTTGGTCGAGGAAGCAAACGGCAGCATTGGTCGATAGACCTTTACAGCCGGCAAAAACCTGAAGGGAGACTTCTTCGTTATCGATTTTGATGATCTGGGCAAGCGAGTAGTTTTCACCGTTTTGCTCAATCATCGCAAGATCGCCATACTTGGCCTTTGCATTGCTCGAGGAGAGATTGGGTACTTCTACCCTGATCAAATCACCAACGATACTGAGTATGTTGGTGTAACGTAATAGACTCTGTGGCATCACAATACCTTGTTAGCTGCCTGAGGGATGAGTGTTTCAATGAGAGCTATAAACTATTTGCGCTCATTTTTTAGCCCGCTTGGGAACTACCTGCCTATCCAAGGCAGGAAGAAAATCCAAAGCACAGTTACCTAGGTTATGCTCATGTAGATCATTTGGTACAAAACTGTTGTTTCAGTTGATGTCAAATTGTAACAGATGATTTCTGTCACATCGGGATATTCGAACCTATCTATCGGATTAATCATGGGTATCGGTGAGGGCGACACAGATGTTATATCAAGGCTTTTGGGTTAAGCTTATGATTTGATAGGTTTTAATTTTCCATGCGAATATCGATGTGAAAATGCCTAGCAGTAATTGTTTTTTCTTTTTGCGATCTGCTTGGCAGTTTTCAAAACTGAAAAATTAGATATCACCAATGTTTTGTCATTTAACACATGTAAAAAAAGTTAATGAAATGGGCGGGGCTGAAATTCTTTACTTGATGGTTTTTTGGACAAATAACGCCTTTGGGCGAGGCAATAGGTTTTGCACTGACAAAATGATGTGTCGTTGAAGTGCTAGGAATTCGATTCATTACTATTGCGCTGGTTGCTTTTTGTGTCAGTTATAGCGCTATCGCTTTCTGAATCCACCCATTTCATGAACACCTGATATCCAGCAGAAAGGAAAGCTGCACCGATAAACATCCCCAGAATACCACCAGACATCATGCCGCCAACCGCCCCAATCAAGACGACCGGCATCGGGACGTCCAGCCCTCTGCCGAGGATCATTGGTTTAAGGAAGTTGTCTACCAGGCTAGCGGCAATGATTAAGATTGAAAATATTGTGTTGTGCAGGGGAGAGGTTTCGCCGCTTGACCACAGTAGCCCAACAGCGATAAGAGCAACAATGGTGACGGGTAGCTGCATGATGGCAAACATCAAAGCCACCAAGGTAAATAACGCTGCTGCGGGTACACCAGCAAGTGCAACGGTCGCACCAAAGACCATGGCAGTAAGGAAGGCAATACCGATGACTCCTATGGCAACTTGTCTAAGTGTCGCTGTGGTGAGTTGATGTAACTCCGGGCCTAACTCGTTGTTGGAAAAACTAATGAAAATCCGCCGCATCGAGCGGGTGGCCGGCTCGGCCCAGGCAAGCATAATACCTGCGATAATAATAGCCCCAATCATTAGGAACACGCTTTGTGCGGCACCACTTGCCCTTTCGACAAACCAACTGGATAAGCTTTTTAGCTGCGGTTGACGTTTTTCAATGAAGCGGGGTAAATCAGCAGCGGCCTCTCTCCAAGCCCCATGCATCTTTTCACCGACTAGAGGCCACTCTTTGACGCTATCAGATGGGGGAGGAACAACCATAGCTCCAGCTTCATAGGATTCATAGGCGCCAAATATTTTAGATGCAAAAGAGTTACCGACCATGGCTGTGGGGATGCCTAGCAATAGCACACCAATGATCGCGATGAGTGTTGCGATACGAGTAGCAGACCAACCCAGCTTTGCTTCCAGAAACACTCGGGCAGGGTATAGCGCAATCGCAAGCACCAGCGCCCACATTAAAATCGGCAGAAAGGGTAAGAATGCCCAAAAGCATACCAAGACAATAAATGCGATTACGGAGAAGCGGATCAATGAAGCAGTAAACGCACTAGAGAGTGTTTGCTTTAGGTTTTCATTATCATCGCGGTTCAACGTGCATCCCTCTTGGGTGAACAATGAAGGTGAAAATGTCCTGCTCGCAGTCAGCTTTATCCGTAAAGTGAGTTAATTATAAATTGCTTTGCCTTGTTATCCGTCGCAGAAATAAAAATCTAGCCTGCGCCAGATATAAAAAAACCAGCTCAAGTGAGCTGGTTTAGATTTTAGTGTCTGTTAAGACCGGCGGTTTACATGACGCGCATACCTGGCTTGGCACCTTCGTGCGGCTCAAGGATCCACAGATCTTCGCCACCAGGGCCAGCTGCCAGCACCATACCTTCAGACATGCCGAACTTCATCTTGCGCGGCTTCAGGTTGGCCACCATCACCGTGTGCTTACCGATCAGGTCTTCAGGGCTGTAAGCCGACTTGATACCAGCAAATACCTGGCGAGTTTCGCCGCCTAGGTCTAGTTCAAGCTTCAGTAGCTTGTTCGCCTTTGGCACAGATTCGCAAGACACGATCTTAGCAATACGCAGGTCAACCTTGGCAAAATCATCGAATTCGATTTCGTCTGCGATAGGCTCTTTGCTTAGCTCAGTTTCAGTCTTTGCCGCTTCTGCTTTTTCTTTTGCTGCCATTTCTGCAGCTGCATCTTCTTTTGAAGATTCAACCATAGCTTCAACTTTCTTGGCATCGATGCGGTTGAACAGCGCCTTGAACTTAGTCACTTCGTGGCCAGTTAGCGGCTGGGCAATGCCATCCCAAGTCAGCGTCTCGTTCAGGAAGCCTTCTGTACGCTCAGCCAGCTGAGGCATTACAGGTTTCAGGTACGTCATCAGAACGCGGAACAGGTTGATACCCACCGAGCAGATTTCCTGTAGTTCCTGGTCTTTGCCTTCTTGCTTAGCCACAACCCAAGGGGCTTTTTCGTCAACGTACTGGTTGGCTTTGTCAGCTAGTGCAGTGATTTCACGAATAGCACGGCTGAATTCACGCGTTTCGTAAAGCTCTGCGATGCGATCAGCCGCTGCAACAAACTCAGCGTATAGCTCAGGCTCGGCAAAGTTGTCAGACAGCTTGCCGTCGAAGCGCTTGGCGATGAAGCCTGCGTTGCGAGACGCTAGGTTAACAATCTTGTTGACTACGTCGCTGTTTACGCGCTGGGTGAAGTCTTCAAGGTTAAGATCCAGATCATCGATACGGCTGTTCAGCTTCGCTGCGTAGTAGTAGCGTAGGCATTCTGGATCTAGGTGCTCTAGGTAAGTACCGGCTTTGATGAAGGTACCTTTGGACTTAGACATCTTAGCACCGTTTACGGTGACGTAGCCGTGAACGAAGACGTTGTTCGGCTTACGGAAACCCGCACCTTCCAGCATTGCCGGCCAGAATAGGCTGTGGAAGTATACGATGTCTTTACCGATGAAGTGGTAAAGTTCGGTTGAGCTGTCTTTGTTCCAGAACTCGTCGAAGTTCAGGTCATCGCGCTTGTCACATAGGTTCTTGAATGAGCCCATGTAGCCGATAGGTGCGTCCAGCCATACGTAGAAGTACTTGCCAGTCTCGCCCGGGATTTCAAAACCGAAGTAAGGGGCGTCACGAGAGATGTCCCACTGCTGTAGGCCAGACTCGAACCACTCCTGCATCTTGTTGGCGGTTTCGTCCTGCAGGGCACCCGACTTGGTCCACTCTTTGAGCATGCCTTCGAATTGAGGCAGGTCGAAGAAGAAGTGCTCAGAATCTTTCATTACCGGTGTTGCACCAGAAACAGCAGATTTCGGGTTGATCAACTCGGTCGGGCTGTAGGTTTCGCCACAGTTGTCACAGTTGTCGCCGTACTGGTCGTCAGACTTACACTTAGGGCAAGTACCTTTTACGAAACGGTCCGGTAGGAACATTTCTTTTTCCGGGTCGAACAGCTGAGAAATCGTACGGTTGGTGATGAAGCCGTTTTCTTTCAGCTGGGTGTAGACGAACGATGCCAGCTCGCGGTTTTCTTCAGAGTGCGTGCTGTGGTAGTTGTCGAAGCTGATATCGAAGCCAGCAAAGTCAGCCTGGTGCTCTTTGCTCACTTCGGCAATCATCTGCTCAGGTTCCATACCCATCTGCTGGGCCTTAAGCATGATTGGAGTACCGTGTGCATCGTCTGCACAGATGAAATGAACTTCGTTGCCACGAAGGCGCTGATAGCGCACCCAGATATCCGCTTGTACATGCTCAAGCATGTGACCCAAGTGGATAGAACCGTTAGCGTACGGTAGGGCGCAGGTCACCAGAATTTTTCTTGGATTTGCAGCCATAATGTCTTATTTCGCTCGTGATGGGTAATAAAAACGTAGCCTTGAATAGTACCTGATGGATAGCACCTTGCCTAGGAGGATCTGCGGTAAAACACGGTAAAATGGGGCGTTAAATAATCATCAGTGTTAGGATGTAGGTAAACAATAAATGTGGAGCGCTAAAAGATCATGAGCAGTGACTCAATTACTCGTTTCGAAAGCGTGGCAGATATTTGCCGTTGGCTGAACCAATTTGAACATCCTTGGCTGCATGAAGAGTGGGCCGAGACGACGAATGTGGTATCGGTGTCGGCCGACGGTAAGATTTCGGTGAACTTTCCCTTTGCCGCAGGCGTGGTTGCCGAATTACTCGAACAGTGGATCATCACCCAGCAACAGCTCCACCACATTGCCAGCGATACCCAGTTTGAGATTGGCTGCCGGGTGGCCCCGTTGGCGTCAGGCGACAAGCAACCGCTCAAAGGGGTAAAGAACATTATTGTGGTGAGCTCGGCCAAAGGCGGGGTGGGCAAATCGACCACGTCGGTTAACCTTGCACTAGGTTTACAGGCGCAAGGGGCCAAAGTAGGTTTGCTGGATGCCGATATCTATGGTCCGTCGGTGCCTATGATGCTGGGGACGGTCGATGAGAAGCCGCAGTCTCCGGACGGCAAAATGATGATGCCGATCGAGTCATGTGGCCTGTTTACCAACTCGGTGGGGTATTTGGTGCCAGCAGACAGTGCGACCATTTGGCGTGGCCCGATGGCCTCGAAGGCGCTATCTCAGATCATTGCCGAGACCTGGTGGCCGGATCTTGATTACCTGGTGATTGACATGCCGCCGGGTACCGGTGACATTCAGCTCACATTGGCGCAGCAAATTCCAGTTACCGGGGCGATAGTGGTCACTACCCCACAAGATCTGGCGCTGGCTGATGCCATTAAGGGGGTCTGTATGTTCAACAAGGTCGATGTCCCGGTGCTGGGCGTGGTTGAGAATATGAGCTATCACATCTGCAGTAATTGTGGTCACCACGAGCCTCTCTTCGGGACCGGTGGTGCCGAGCGTATGGCGCAGGAATATGCCGTCCCGCTGTTAGCCCAGTTGCCACTGCATATAAAAATCCGTGAAGATATCGATAATGGCAAGCCGACCGTGGCGGCATCCCCAGACTCGGAACAGGCTCAGGCTTATATCCAGTTGGCCGGTTCGGTGGCGAGTCGGTTGTTTTGGCAGGGCACCCCTGTCGCTGAGCAGATCACAATTCGTACAATGTAAACCATTGCTCTGGTCCATCTTGCAGAGTTTCTGAGCAAATGAGGCGGATGCCGCTTTTTTACTGGCATCTGCCCCTACATCTGCCTATAATCAGGCGGTTTATTTACGCCCTATTTAAGTCATTTCCTGACACAGTGAGTGGTAGGAAATGTTCTGCTTATTACGGTTTGTCCACTACGCCACGTTGTTTTACAGGTGCTTTCTGATATGTCTGAACACTCTCACCAATGCGTTATTATCGGTATTGCAGGGGCCTCTGCATCCGGTAAAAGTCTGATTGCCAGCACAGTTTATAAAGAGCTAAAAGAAAAAGTAGGCGATCATCAGATCGGTGTTATCACGGAAGATTGCTACTACAACGATCAAAGCCACCTAAGCATGGATGAAAGGGTAAAGACTAATTACGACCACCCAAATGCCTTGGATCACGACCTTCTTTGTGACCATCTTGAGCAGTTGATCCGCGGTGAAGCGGTGGAAGTGCCTCAGTACAGCTACAGCGAGCACACGCGTATGGCTGAAACCACCACGATGACACCGAAGAAAGTGATCATCCTGGAAGGCATCCTGTTGCTGACTGATCCGCGCCTGCGTGACATTATGCATGCGAGTGTTTTCATGGATACGCCACTTGATATTTGTCTGCTTCGTCGCCTGCAGCGCGATGTTGCCGAGCGTGACCGTACCATGGAGTCGGTACTTGAGCAGTACCAGAAAACCGTTCGCCCGATGTTCATGCAGTTTATCGAGCCTTCGAAGCAATACGCGGACATCATCGTTCCTCGCGGTGGTAAGAACCGTATCGCGATTGACGTACTAAAAGCCCACATTGGTAAACTGTTGCGCGCATAACGTCCGCGCCGGTAACTGATTGTGAATAGGCAGCATTACGCTGCCTATTTTTTTACCTGCAGAATACAAAGGAACCTTAGTGCTGGAATATACTCTATGTACTTGAAGTCACTTGGCTATATGCCACAATGAGCTCTGGTTACTTTGCGCTGGGCTCGATTGATGAGCATGGATGAAAAGATGGGGATGTAATGAAAAAAATAATAATGGCATTGGTTGCGGTTGTTGTGGTTGCTGTTATCGGCATCGCAGCTTTGTTAGCGCTGGTTGATCCGAACCAGTTCAAGCCGGTGATTGCTGAGCAGGTGAATAAAGCGACCGGGCGCGACTTGGTGATCGACGGTGATATCAGCTGGCGCTTTTTCCCAAGCATTGGATTTGATATTGGTAAGACCGAATTGAGAAATCCACCAGGGTTTGCCGAGCCGAATCTGGCCCAGTTTGATCAGGCAGAGCTTTCCGTTTCTGTCATGCCGCTGTTTTCCCAGCAACTGGAAATTGGCAATGTGAGTTTGCAGGGGGGACGAGTGTTTATTCAAACCCTTGAAAATGGTGTCAGCAATCTCGATGGTCTGTCGGGGCAAGCTCAGTCAGGCGCTGATGCTGAACAACCGGCAGCCGAACCATCAACCGTAGAGACTGAACAGCCGGCGCCGCAAGGCGAGCAACCGGTTTGGCAGATCAGCTTGGCCGGTGTTGATATTAACCATGCCAGTGCGTTGATTATTGACGACCAAGCGGGTAGTCAAACTGAGGTTCAGCGTTTTGATTTTTCCCTCGCGAAATTTGCCCCGGGTGAATGGACGGCCGCGACGTTCGATATAGTTGGCAGCGCTGGAGAGTTGCGTTTTGACGCCGAAGGGAAAACGGAGCTGCTGATCGCTAAGGCGCTCGATGGTGCTGAGTTCAAAGCACTGTCTTTCAAGGCCAGCGCCAAGGATGCGGTCAATGATATCCGCAATGCCAACATCTCACTGGACAGTTTCAAGCTGGGTGAATGGTCGACGATTGAGTTTTCCATTGAAGGCCAGGTGCCGGATTTGAGCTTCACCACCCAGGGGGCTACCCAGCTGATGGTGGATGAGGCGGTTAAAACCATTGATTTGAAAGCGGCCAAGGTGAGTGCTGATGTAGAAGGCGCCAGCTTGCCGCGCCCCGAGCTGAAGATTGGCCTGGAAGCCGATGCCAAGTACTATCTGGAAAAAGGACTGGCTGAGCTGCCTTCGTTGAAGGCGACAGTCGATGAAGTGGCGGTGGCGGGTAATGCTTCCTTTCAGTCGGCAGATATTCCGGTGATCCGTTTTGATTTGTCTTCCGACAACATCGATGTCGATGCTTTCCTTGGTACAGGCAATGAGAGTGCTTCATCTCAGCAAGGTGAAGATCCGAACCAAGCAGGTACAGTCGGAGCGAGTGCAGGTGCTGACAGTGAGAGGGACACAGACAAAGAGCCAGATCTGAGTGTGCTGAACACGCTTGATCTGGCCGGTAAACTTGCTGTTGGCCAGTTCAAAGCCGCCAATGCCCACATGAGTGATGTGACGCTGGCGATGACGGTGAAAAATGGTGTGTTTGAACTGAGCAGTCTTGATGCCAAGCTTTACCAAGGCACGATTCATAGCACAGCCACAATCGATGCGACTGGGAAGCGACCAACCTACCGTGTAACCAACCAGATCAAAGGCGTACAAGTTCAACCTCTGCTGGTGGATGTGGCACAGAATGACACCTTGGCCGGCAGCGGCGATATCACGGTTAATGTGTTAGGTACTGGTCTGGCTGAAAAACGTATCCGTGAGAACATTGCCGGTACGGTGGACATCCGCTTTGCTGATGGTGCCATTTATGGCGTCAACATCCCGGAGATGATCCGCGAAGCCCGCGCAACGCTGAAGGGGCAAAAGGCGGAATACGTCAAAGAAGAGAAGAAAACGGATTTCTCGTCAATGTCTTCGACTATCAACTTGGGCAAAGGTGTCGCTTCGACCAATAACCTGGATATCGACTCACCGTTGCTGCGTATCAACGGTCAGGGCTCGACCAGCCTGGTCAACGAAACTATCGACTTTGCGGTCAATACCTCTGTGGTTGCCACAAGCAAGGGGCAGGGCGGCAAAGATATTGATGAGGTGGCTGATCTGACGGTGCCGATTGACGTCAAAGGTAATTGGAGCGAGCCGACGTTCTCGCTCAATCTGGCCCAACTGCTCAAGCAGAATAATGAGCTGGAGCAAAAGGCACAGCGTGAGGTGGAACGCGGACTTGAAAAACTCCTGGGCGACAAGGCCAAGGATGATGATATCAAGAAAGCCGCGGATAAATTGCTCAAGGGGCTGTTCAACTAAGTTATCCGGACTGCCCGAGGGAATCGCTAAACACTTAAAAGGCCACATCTGTGGCCTTTTTTTATTAGTGGTGGCTGGCCGCCCAACCGGCCGTCTTAGCTCAAGCGGTCTGCTTTCTCTTCTTCGCAGATTTCTGGCTTTCTAACACATCTTGAAAAGCCATCAATAGGTCAATGGCCGATAGCATGCCGACCAGCTGTCCTGTCTTATCCAATACCGGCGCTGCGCCAACTTGAAAGTCCAGTACCGTGCTGATCGCTTTGGTGAGGGTATCGTAGGTGCGGACATGGACGATGTCCCGGATCATCACATCACGTATATGCCACTCATCCGTTAGATGGTATTCGTGGCCGATTTCTGGGGATTCATCAACCCAGCCCGGGCGGCGAAGCTCCCTGTCGCTCACGATCCCAACCAGTTGCCCTTCGTTATTGACCACGGGTAAATGGCGGATGTTTTCGTCACGCATCAAGAAAAAGGCTTCTCTGAGGCCGGTTTCCGGTGAGGTGGTGATAACTTTGCGAGTCATGTATTCCGAGACTTTTGTTGGCATTGCATCTTCCTTTTATTCAAAGTTGATGGGTGTTGCCTGATTTACCGTAGCGAAAATTTGATGTGTGATCTGCGAGCTGTCGCCAGTTTTTACCCAGGAAAAGATCAATTTGAAAACATAATCGTAATAAATTGCGTATCTATTGATGGCTCTGTTAAGGTGGCGGTCTTAACGATTAAAACGGCTGATTTGCCGGTTCAGGTTCGGATAAGGAATTATTGTGGATTCAGTAACACAAGCCGCACTGGGGGCGGCGGTCGCCGGTGCGGTGGCAGGAAGGAAGTGTACGCCGAAGGTGTTGTTGGCTGGTGCTGCTTTGGGCACGCTACCGGATCTTGATGTCTTGATCAGCTACGGTGATCCTGTGTCTGATATGGTGAAACACCGGGGATTCAGCCACTCGCTGTTCGTGCTCATTCCGTTTTCATTTTTACTCAGCTGGTTATGGCAGGCATGGCGACCAACCCGGTTCAGCTTCACTCACCTATGGCTATTGGTCGCAGCCTGCTTGGTCACTCATCCGTTGCTCGATTCATTTACCGCATACGGCACCCAGTTGTTTTGGCCAATCAATGCCCCGATCGCTATTCCTAGCTTGTTTATTATCGATCCGCTCTACACGGTACCTCTGCTGCTGGTACTGCTGGCAAGCCTGCTGTGGCGAGATCGTATTGCCAAGCTCTGCACCGCTGGGCTTGCGGTTTCATCCTTGTATATCGTTTGGTCGGTGAGCGCGATGAGTGTGATTGACAGCAGGGTGGAGCAGCAACTGGCGGGGACGCCGCTTGCCGGGCAGCCGGTCTTTATAACCCCGACACCATTTAACACCGTACTTTGGCGAGTCGTAGTAAAGGGAGAAAATCACTACTTCGAGGGGCTGTCGTCGATATTGGATGGTGATACCGAGATTGATTTTCTGCAAAAAACCTTGGGCGCATGGCCGGAGCAACTGGGTTCAGAGCATCAACAGATGCTGGAGCGTTTCGCGGGTGGGTTCATCAAGTACGAGCAGCGCCAGTCTCAAATCGTGGCATCGGTTTTGAGAATGGGGATGGGGGAGCAGTTGGCTTTCCAGTTCGCATTGGCAGAAAATAGCAACGGTTGGACAAGTATTGAGCCCGTTAGGGTCGAAAGCCCGAGGGGCAGGCTGGCCCAAATCCCTAACTTGTGGCTTCGGTTGTTAGGTAACCAGGATATTGATGCCAATTTATGCCATGTCTCTGAATGTCCGCAGCAGTCCGTACCGCTGGCGAGCCGATGAACAATAGACGCTAACAGAAATCAACTTGATGGCTGTCTAGGGTATAACTAATTGCCTTGGCAGCCATTTTTTCGCTGTGCTGCGATAAAAGTGTAGCATCTTGGTTAATATCTGGTTTGTCATTAGTGCGGTTTCTGTAGCTAGCTATCGCTTAGCATACAGCATTTCTATGCTGCCTTTCACAGTTCAAATTACCCACAAGAAAGAACTTGCGTAAATTGATACTCATCAATTAGCTGCGAGCCATACGCTGCCATTATGCCTCCAATTTCATCTAACTACCTCTTATGGGGTAAATATTTCGATATAGGGAGATAGCGAATATGCTGTACTTGGAGTTTTTATTTCTCCTATTGGTGCTCTACGCTGGTAGCCGTTTTGGGGGCATTGGCTTGGGGGTGGTTTCGGGGTTAGGCCTGCTGGTTGAAGTCTTTATTTTCAGGATGCCGCCGACCTCTCCGCCGATCACCGTTATGTTGATTATCCTGGCCGTTGTGACCTGTGCATCTATTCTGGAAGCGGCTGGCGGCCTCAAATACATGCTGCAAGTTGCCGAGCGTATTCTGCGCAGCAACCCTAAGCGCGTTACTTTCCTTGGCCCACTGGTCACTTACACCATGACGTTTATGTTGGGTACCGGCCATGCGGTTTATTCCATCATGCCGATTATCGGTGATGTGGCGCTCAAGAACGGCATTCGCCCCGAACGGCCGATGGCAGCGTCTTCTGTTGCTTCCCAGCTAGCCATCACCGCCAGTCCAATTTCGGCAGCCGTGGTGTACTACCTCGCCCAGTTGTCTGGTGTTCAGGAAAGCATCCACCTGTTGACCATCCTGATGGTGACTGTGCCATCAACCTTGCTGGGTACCTTCTTACTGTCACTATACAGCTTGCGACGCGGTGCCGATCTGACCGAGGATCTGGAGTACCAGCGTCGCCTGCGTGATCCGCTATGGAAAGATAAAATCCTACACACCACGGCGACCTCACTGGACGAGAAGCTGCCGACGTCCGCCAAGCATGCGGTATTGCTGTTTATCCTGGCGTTGGTATCGATTGTGGTTGTCGCCATGGTGCCTGAAATTCGCACTATCGGTGACAGTGCCAAGGCCATTCCAATGTCCGTTATTATCCAGATGATGATGCTAGCCTTTGGCGGCCTGATTCTGTTGGTAACCCGTACCAATGTGCAGAAAGTGCCTGAAGGGGTCGTGTTCAAATCCGGTATGGTGGCGGCGATTGCTATCTTCGGTATTGCCTGGATGAGTGATACTTATTTCCAGTATGCGATGCCGTCATTCAAAACCGGTATTACCGAAATGGTACAGGACTACCCGTGGACATTCGCGCTGGCGCTGTTCATTGTTTCTGTGGTGGTAAACAGCCAGGCGGCAACAGCTCGTATGATGCTGCCTGTCGGGATGGCAATGGGCTTAAACCCTGCACTGCTTATTGGTTTGATGCCAGCGACCTATGGCTATTTCTTTATTCCAAACTATCCATCGGATATCGCGACTTGCAACTTCGACGTTACCGGTACGACCAAAATAGGTAAATGGTACTTTAACCACAGCTTCATGGTGCCGGGTTTGATCGGGGTGGTCTCTGCCTGTGCGTTTGGTTATACGATAGCGCAAGTGATTGTTTAAAAATCAAGCGAACAAGCAGGTATTGAAAAACAAGCCAGTGACTTCGGTCACTGGTTTTTTTGTATTATGAGTAATTAAAGTTATGTAAGTTGAGATAAAAAATATTCAACCAGGCAATTAATTGAGTATATAATTGATTAAAAAGTATCTTATTTAGTTAGGGTTTGGCGGTGTGTTATTAACCGCTGTTGTGATGGTTGAGTGTAACTAGGAAATTGGTGAGGTAGAAATTAACAGTTTAAAACGGGTTTTGACGGTGACAGACTTTGAGTCTCTTCGCGCAAAAATGCACAACAAGGTCGTCAAAAAAGCTGAGGCTTACTACAAGAATAAGCTGGGCAAATCCAAGAAGTCTCAATCGCACCAAGAGTAAACGCAGATTTGAAAAAGGGAGTGAATATTCACTCCCTTGTACTTTTAATCGTGAGAATTACGGTAGCCAGGCTCTTCGGCGTCCTCGTAAGGCCAATAATGATGACCGATGCGAATGATGAGGGTTGCCGCGGCCAAAATGAAGGCGGCAACTGACAGCCAGACAATGTATGCCCCATCAAGTTCTTTCATGCCCAGTGTGATGTATCGGGCGATTGCCATTATCGCAATGTAGATCGGATAACGAACCGGGATCTTACCATTGGTTACGAACTGCTGAACCATCGCCAGCACTTCAAGATAAATAAACATCAGCAAGATATCGGTCAGTGCGATTTGGCGGTTGGTATAAATCACAATGAACTCATTGATCATCGCAGCCAGGGTGGCCAGGGTGATACCGACCAGCAGGATAGCTTCGAGAATGTGAAACAGTTTCAGGAATATCTCACTGAATTTTTTTGGTAAATGTGAAGGCATTGCTGTCCCTTGTAAGACTTGTTATTGACCTGTGTTGAAGGCCTGTTATGAGCCAAATATTGGCTTTTTCTTACCGTGGGTCAAGTAAAAAATGTGACAAAGGTCGAGATTGATAAGTAGCCACATCGGTTTGGTAGAGTGGCTATTTATAAAGCACTAAGGCGGTGATAGAGGTTTACCAGTCCACGCCTTTGCGTGCCTTGATCCCCTTTTCAAAGGCATGCTTGATATTGCGAACTTCTGAGACAGTATCAGCGATTTCAATGAGTTCCCGGTGGGCACCACGGCCGGTAACAATCACCGATTGCGACTCTGGGCGATGGTTGATGGCCGCTATGACTTCGCTCAGCTCGATGTAGCCATAACTCACCATGTAGGTAAGTTCATCGAGAAGAATGACATCATAACTATCATTTCCCAACATTTTTTTACACTCGGCCCAGGTGGCTTGGGCGGCAGCGGTGTCAGCTTCTTTATTCTGGGTTTCCCAGGTAAAGCCGGTAGCCATGACCGCAAAGTCGACACCGTGTTGCTCGAGCAGGGCGCGCTCGCCACAGTCCCAGGTACCTTTGATGAATTGGCCAACGCCGCATTTTTGGCCGTGGCCGACCGCGCGCGCAATGGTTCCAAATCCGGAGGTGGATTTGCCTTTGCCATTACCGGTGATGATCAGGAAAAGCCCTTTCTCCTCTTGTGCCGACGCGACACGCGCATCTATTTCGGCCTTTACTTTCTGCTGGCGGGCTTTGTAGCGGCTGTCTTTCTGAGATTGATCTACCATGATGATCCTTATTATTGTTGGGCTACCATTGCCAATATAAGCAGATAACCTGTTACTTCAGCAAGTTGCTGACAGGCGCCAAGGCAATCTCCAGTATAGCCGCCTAGTTGCTTGGTGAACCAACGACCACAGGCATAGCGAACCAGCAGGAGGACGGCAGAGAGCAACAAGGCCGTCGGCAGCGGTAAAAACAGTAATATAAAGAAACTGGTGGCAATTAAAACCCACAAATCTTGTTGGCTTTGCTCATTGGCCAGTGGTTTGACTTTGCTTTGTTCATCGAGCCGAACATAGGAGTAGCTGAAGATAAGGCTAGCTGCAACAGCACGGCTTAAGCCGTGAAGGCAGAATAGTGCCGAAGCGGCAAGAGTCGGCGAGAGCTCTGCCAAAGCGGTCAGGCTAGACCATTTGATAGCAAGCACGACGAACAGCGCTGCCGCACCATAGGTGCCGAGCCGGGAGTCCTTCATGATCTCGAGTTTTTGTTCGGGCTGCCATCCGCCGCCAAACCCGTCAAAGACATCGGCCAGACCATCCTCGTGGAAAGCCCCGGTTAGCAGCAGGCTTGCTGCCATAGCAATGATCACCGCCACCGAAAGCGGCAGAATAAGATGGGCTAGCCAGAAGCTAGCCGCGCTCACGAGGCCGACAACCAGGCCGACCAAGGCGAAATAGCGGTTGGCCTGATTGAGCAGGTTAGGGGAGTAAGGGGTATCGGCAGGGATCGGGATCCGGGTAAAGAAAGCGAGGGCGATAAGAAAAATCTGCCCCTGCCGTTTGATTGCCTGGGAATGCAATGTCATGGTACGTGGCCTTGTTGGGTGAGATTGAAAAACAGTACGTTACTTTAAGCCGGAGTAAGATACCAGTCATTGCGTGACAGCAAATAACTGCCTTTCATGCGGATAACAATCTGGCATCTTGGTTTCTTTCCGTATACCATTCTGTTTATTTGGAACGGGGGGAGTAATGAGATGCGCGGGTTGGTCCTGATGTGTTGCCTGGTGGCGGTAGGTTGTTCAAGTCGGTTGCCGACAGAGGAAGAGCGTGCGGTATCGCAGGCAGCTAGTCGCCGTCAGCTGGTAGAAGTGAGTTATGTTGCGGATGCCAATGGGCTGCAGTGGGTATCACCGGATTTAGAATTATCGGATTACCAGCAGGTCATGGTAGAGCCAGTCAAGTTGCATCCGCGCACCCAAGCGGTGCACCAAATTTCGCCAGCTGTTTTGACGCGGGTATCGCAAAGGTTGCAGCACCGCTTGGAGCAAGAGTTGGCTGCCGGTGTCCCTGTTGTAGATAAAACCGGGCCGAAAACGGCGATCCTGAGAGTTGAAATAACCCGGGCCAGTACCGATATGGAAGATCTCAAAATCACGGAGATCCTACCTTACGGAGCGCTCATTGGTGGCACCAAGGCATTGCTAGGCACCCGGGATCGCAATGTCAGGCTGTTGGTGGAATCGCAATTGGTTGACAGCCTGAGTGATGACATTCTGGCTGAGCGGGTGAGCGTACTGCTGGCGAAAGATGTACTGGAAAATGATCGGGAAATGTTACGCTTCGAGCAAATCCAGGAAACAGTTGATACGTTTACCCAAGATATTGTCTATTTTATTCGTTTGACCGCTTATACTGCCAAAGAAAACGAAGACAGTACCCAATAAGCGTGAAGCGGTTGAGGAGTGATAATGACACAGCGGATTTTGGTGGTATGCATGGGGAATATCTGCCGTTCACCGACGGCAGAGGCGGTTTTGCGAGCGAAGATAGCGCAGCGGGGGCTAGATGTTGAGGTCGATTCTGCTGGCACGATTGGTTTTCATCAAGGCGAAATGCCGGACCACCGTGCTCGAGCCGCTGGTGAGGCGCGCGGGTACAGTTTTGAGGGAATGCGTGCCAGACAGATCATCGATGGGGATTTCGAAGCTTTTGACCTGATTCTGGCAGCTGATAACGATAATTTGCGAGACTTGAAGCGCGTCTGCCCGACGCATCTGCATCGCAAGCTAGCACTGTTTCTTGAGTATGGCCGCCAAGATGTCGCGGAAATTCCAGACCCCTATTACGGTGGTCAGCGCGGCTTCGACTATGTGCTCGATCTGGTTGAGGATGCGGCGGACGGTTTACTCGATAGACTATAGCGGCTTGATGCCGACATATATAAAACGCCCGCATTGAATGCGGGCGTTTTATATTGGTATCACCTTATGGATTAGCCGAGGGTATCGGTCGCGACCTTGTAGGTCGGGTCTTCCAGCAGGTTCACTTCGACCAGGTTACCTGCTTTTTTCAGTAGCGAGCGGCACTCAGGGCTTAAGTGGCGGATATGTAGGGTCTTGCCTTGGTTAGCATAACGCTCGGCAATCGTATCGATCGCTTCAATTGCCGAGTGATCAGCTACGCGCGACTTGGCGAAATCAATGATCACATCGGCAGGATCGTTTTTGGCATCAAACAGCTCCAGGAAGTTGGACACCGAGCCGAAGAACAGCGGGCCGTCCAGCGCGTACACTTTCGAGCCGTTGTCATCAATATAGCTTGAAGCGTAGATGTGCTTGGCGTGCTTCCAGGCAAACACGAGTGCAGAGTAAATCACACCAACGATAACCGCCAATGCCAGGTCAAACGCGACAGTAACACCGGTTACCAAAATAATGGCGAAGAAGTCGTGTTTCGGTACTTTGCGAGCCATTTTGAAGCTTGCCCACTCAAAGGTACCGATAACCACCATGAACATTACCCCAACCAGCGCAGCCAGAGGGATGATTTCAATCAGTGACGAACCGAATAGGATAAACAGCAGAAGACCAACCGCACCAGTGATGCCTGACAGGCGGCCACGGCCACCCGAGTTGATGTTAATCATCGACTGGCCGATCATCGCACAGCCACCCATGGCACCGAAGACTGAACAGGTAACGTTCGCGACACCCTGGCCAACACACTCGCGGTTACCTTGACCGCGGGTACCGGTCATCTCATCAATAACGGTCAGGGTCAGCAGCGACTCGATCAGGCCTACAGCGGCCAGAATCAAGGAGTAAGGCAGGATGATGCGCAGGGTTTCCATGTTAAAGCCAACTTCAGGGAGCGCGAATGTTGGCAGTGAGCCTGCTAGGGTAGCGTTGGTATCGCCGCTCATAGAGCGGACAAAATCAATCACCGTACGGGTATCCAAACCAAGGCCGTGAACCAGTACTGTTACCGTAATGATCGCAACTAGAGAAGAAGGTACAGCTTTGGTCAGCTTCGGCAAGAAGTGGATGATGAACATCGTCAGGGCAACCAAGCCAAGCATGATGTAAAGCTGAGAGCCTTGCATCCATTGCAGGGTACCGGTTGCATCTGGCACTTTGAACTGCCCCAGCTGCGCGAGGAAGATCACGATAGCCAGGCCGTTCACGAAACCAATCATTACCGGGTGCGGCACCATGCGGATGAATTTACCGAGCTTGAATATGCCGGCGAGGATCTGCAGCACACCGGCAAGCATAATGGCGGCAAAAAGGTACTCAATACCGTGTTCTGCGACCAGGCTAACCATAACAACAGCCATGGCACCGGTAGCACCAGAGATCATACCCGGACGACCGCCCAGTACAGCCGTCACTAAGCCGACGATGAAGGCAGCATACAGGCCAACCATTGGGTCAACACCCGCCACGAAGGCAAATGCAACCGCTTCAGGTACAAGGGCAAGGGCAACAGTGAGCCCCGAAAGAACGTCATTCTTGACGGATTGTCGTGAAAATTGTGGGAATTCAAACATGCTTATAGGTTTTGATCTGACTCTGGTGATTGATTGGCGTAGCTTTGCTATTCAAGCTACAAAGCCGCGGATCCTACAGAAATCTGTGATTCAGTTCAACTTTCAAGCTGGATTATTCATCGCAGCTGTTACTTAGTGTAAGAAAGTTTGATGTCAGTTATGTTATTAGTGAAAAGTTGCAGGGGTTGCAAAGAACGGTCCCGTTAAGGGGAAATGGCAAGCAAAAAAAAGCCATGCAATTATGCATGGCTTTTCTATTAGGTTGCAAGCGTAAGCTTACTCGGCATTTGGCATCGTTGACTGAGCACCCGATGTCGCGTGGCTGGTAGCTGTCTGGCTTCCTGCCTGGCGAGCTGCGAAACGAGCTTCACGTAGCGGTGCAATAGCAACGACTCGAGCCTCAGAGGCCTCTGTCGGTGCTGGTGCTTTCGCCATTGCTGCTGTCGCGTGCTGGCCGCGCGGAGACGTGGCACAAATCTGTGCGGGTGCCGTTTCTACACTCGCAACAGTTGCTTCAGACGCTTTCGCTGCTTCTGCTGGCGCTTCAGCGCTAACTTCTGTTACAGGTTCTTCAGCAACAGCTTTTTCCGCGACCGGGGCTTCTTGCTCAGGCTCTTCTGCTGGCTGTTGGGCATGCATGCCCAGCATGGCCGCTTGTGCAGCAGCAATAGCCGCAGCAACGTCTGATTCAGCTTCTGCCTTCGGCTCTTCAGCAACAGTCTCTTCTGCAACAGTTGCTTCAGCAGTTTCAGTCACCGCAGGTGCTTCTACCGTTTGCTCTTCAGCAACTGGTGCTTCAACAACTGTCTCTTCAACAGCGGCTTCAGAACGAAGTGGGAATGCTTTACCCATGGCTAGCTCTGGCATAGCAACACCGCCTAGTACAGCAGCTTGTTCTGCAACAGGCGCTGCTTCTGGTGCTTCAGCTTCTACTGCTGCTTCGATTGCTGCTACTGCAGGTTTGCTTGCCGCAGGCCAGACTTTACCCATTGCCATTTCAGGAGAAGCAACACCACTCTTGAGGCGAACGGCCGGTTTGCGTTTCTCAACGATAGAAACCACATTCTCGATATCGTTCAGAGTATCGGTGACTTCTTCAACCGCATGACCGACAGCGTCAGTTACCATTTGCTCCATGTCTTCGCCTTTCTCTGGGCGGGTGTCACGGATACGGCGGCGGCGCTGGCCACTTGCACGCAGGTGGCGAGGAGAGCGACGGTTACGGCGCTGGCCTTCTTGCTCGCCGTTCTTCTCTTCAGTCGATTCAGCAACTGCCTTGGCTTCCTGAGCCATGGCGGTACCCATCTCTTGCAGTTCAGACTTAGCAGCAGGTGTTTCAGCGACTTCAGGCTTCGCTGTTTCAACCGCTTTCACTTCTGCGTCATCAGTGATGCGAACTTTCTTACGCATTTCGCGACGCTGGCGACGCTGTTTCACCTTAACGGTTTTTTCCTGCTCCTGACGCTGCTCTTCAACAGCCGGCTTGTCAGCTTTGGCTTTCTGATCCTGATCGCGTTCGCGACGAGGCTTTTGAGCCTGGGCATCATCACGGTCACGACGCTGGCGTTTCTGATCTTTGTCTTTACGCTGCTGCTGAGTTGGCTTCTCGGCGCTTTGCTCCTGTTTGTCTTTCGCTTTTTCATTGCGACGACGTGCTTGGCGCTGTTCGCGCTGTTCGGCAACCTGCTGCTGCTTGTTGTTTTCCGACTCAGAACGATCCTGACGGCCACGGCGATTGTCTTTACCACGGCGGTTGTCTTGCTGGCGCTCACCACGACGGCCTTCCTGACGCTCACCACGGCGGTTGTCTTGGCTGCGGCGGTTGTCCTTGCGATCGCGACGATTACGCTTGTTAGGCTCTTTCTTCTCTTTCGGTTGCTCTTCCTGCTCAGGGCCTGAGAAGAAGCTTGCAATTGCCGTGAAGATGCGGCTAAAGAAGCCTGGTTTAGCCTCGGTTGCTGCCGCCGGTGCCGCTGCCTTCTTGGTTGGCTGTGGCTTGGCTGACGGGGTGGCCGCTGTTTGTGCTGGGGCGGTAAAGCCCTGCAGAACAGGCTCCTCACGTTTTTTGGTCGTACGCTCTTGAGGGGCAGACTCAGCAGACTCAGCTTCGCGTAATGCTTCCAACGTGCTTGGCAGGTTGTATGACAGTGTATCGTGTTCATCACCAGAGCGGACACGAACCACTTCAAAGTGAGGCGTTTCCATGTTGGCATTTGGCACGATAATCACGCGTACATTGTGAGATTTCTCAATGTACTGTACCGAGCGACGTTTCTCGTTGAGCAGGTAAGACGCAATCGCCACCGGCACAATGGCCAGGACCTGCGAGGTGTTGTCTTTCAGTGCTTCTTCTTCGATCAGACGAAGGATTGAAAGCGATAGCGACTCACTGTCACGGATCACCCCGGTACCGCTACAGCGAGGACACACGTGGTGGCTAGCTTCAGCAAGTGACGGGCTCAGACGCTGGCGTGACATCTCCAACAGACCAAAACGAGAAATACGACCGATCTGAACACGCGCACGGTCCATGCGTACCGCTTCGCGCAGACGGTTTTCTACTTCACGCTGGTGGCGTACCGGAGTCATATCGATGAAGTCGATAACAACCAGGCCACCTAGGTCGCGAAGGCGCAGCTGGCGAGCAATCTCGTCTGCTGCTTCGAGGTTAGTTTGAAGCGCCGTTTCTTCGATATCGCCACCCTTGGTAGCACGGGCAGAGTTGATATCGATTGAGGTTAGTGCTTCAGTCGGGTCGATCACAATCGAGCCACCAGACGGCAGGCGAACCTCGCGCTGGAACGCGGACTCGATCTGGTTTTCGATCTGGTAGTGGTTAAACAGCGGGGTTTCGCTGTTTTCATACAGTTTTACTCGAGACAGGAAGTCTGGACGAACCTGCTGGATGTGATCGCGAGCGCGGTCAAAGATTTTCTTGCTGTCGATAACGATTTCGCCGATATCACGGCGTAGGTAGTCACGAATAGCTCGGGCGATAACGTTACTTTCCTGGTGGATCAGGAAAGGCGCCGGTGCCGAGTCTGCAGCCCCTTTAACACGCTCCCAGTGGTTAAGTAGGTAGTTTAGATCGTATTCCAGATCTTCAGCTGACTTACCAACACCAGCAGTACGTACAATCAAGCCCATGCCCTGAGGCAATTCCAGCGTGCTGAGTGCCGCTTTAAGCTGAGTACGCTCTTCACCCTCGATACGGCGAGAAATACCGCCGGCGCGTGGGTTGTTTGGCATCAGTACCAGGTAGCTACCTGCAAGTGAAATAAAGGTAGTAAGGGCGGCGCCTTTGTTGCCTCGCTCTTCTTTATCAACCTGGACAATGACTTCCTGACCTTCTTTCAGCACTTCCTTAATGTTAGGGCGGCCTTGGTAAGAGTAGTCTGCAGGGAAGTAATCGCGGGCGATTTCTTTAAGAGGGAGGAAACCGTGGCGTTCTGCACCATAGTCAACGAACGCTGCTTCCAGACTTGGTTCGATACGTGTGATGCGTCCTTTGTAGATATTTGCTTTTTTAGATTCGTGGCCAGGGCTTTCGATATCTAGATCGAACAGCTTCTGCCCATCAACTAATGCGACGCGCAACTCTTCCTTTTGAGTTGCGTTAATCAACATTCTTTTCATTATATTGTACTCGTTTTTTTTCATGTGCTAGTGCACTTAGAAACGCGTTTTTACTGGTGGTGCCGGACCCCAAGTCTGATCTTAAATGCAACCTCACGGCTGGAATTCAGGGGTGCTATGTGGCAACACGTATCATCCAACTGTACCAAGATGTTTAGATCTGAAAATGTACAGCTGGTTCACCGATGGTAACGGCGGTATCTGTCACACCAATAAAAAAATCGTCGCTTAAGGACACTAAAAAAACACTCCGAGGAATGAAACGTCTTACGCCACATGCTGCGTTTTTCATCAGAGCGGTATATATAGTCATCAGTTGGGTGTTATTCTGTTCACCCTGTTGGCAGAATAGGCAAATTTTCCTATCCTTGCACGCCAATGATAGCAGGGTGACTTTTTTGCGGCAATCTGCTTTGCATGCATGTTAGAATGAAACCCATGAAAGATGATAAACCAAAAGTGCAGTTCATCGAAATATCTGATGACTTTGCAGGCCAGCGGATCGATAACTTCCTCCGTGCTCGGCTAAAAAATGTACCAAAAAGTATGATTTACCGCATTTTGCGCAAAGGCGAAGTGCGAGTGAACAAAAAACGTATAAAACCAGAATACAAACTGCAGGACGGTGATCTTGTTCGGGTTCCTCCGGTAAAGGTACCGGAAAAAGAAGACCAAGCACCGATCAGTACCAAATTAGACAAGGTAGCCGAGCTTGAGGCGTGTATCATCTATGAAGATGACCACATGCTGATCCTCAACAAACCGTCAGGTACCGCAGTTCACGGTGGCAGCGGCTTGAAGTTCGGGGCAATCGAAGCCTTGCGGGCGTTGCGCCCGGATGCTCGCTTCCTGGAGCTGGTCCACCGTATCGACCGTGATACGTCCGGTATTTTGTTGGTGGCGAAAAAACGTTCGGCGCTACGAAAGCTACAGGAGCAGTTCCGCAACAAGACGGTACAGAAGTATTACTTTGCCTTGGTGATGGGCGAGTGGAAGGCCAGCTGTAAGAAAGTGACTGCGCCGCTGCTGAAAAATGAGGTCAACAGTATCGTGCGGGTCAATCCGAACGGCAAGCCCTCTGATACCCGTTTCAAGGTACTTGAACGGTTAGATCAGGCGACGCTGGTTCAGGCCAGTCCGGTCACGGGCCGTACCCACCAGATCCGTGTTCATTGCCAATATACCGGTCACCCGATCGCCTGGGATGACCGCTACGGCGACCCTCGTTTTGATGCCTTTACCAAGAAGGTCGGGTTGGACCGCTTGTTCCTGCATGCTGCGAACATCAAGTTTACCCACCCGGGCAATGAAGAGCTGATGGACATCAGTGCGCCGATGGAGAAGAAGCTCCAGCAGGCCGTGGAGAAACTGCGCCGTAAGGCGTAATAGTCTCTGACAAGAGTTTGCGCATGAAAAACGGCAGCCTAGGCTGCCGTTTTTATTACAGGACGCTGACGCCCTGTCTGGCGAGCATCTCTCTAAGGGCAATCAGAGGAAGACCGACCAAGGTATTTGGGTCGCGTCCTTCTAGCTTGTCAAACAGGGCAATGCCTAGCCCTTCGCTCTTGAAGCTACCTGCGCAGTTGAGGGGCTGCTCACGTTCAACATAATTGCGGATCTCACTTTCGGTAAGCTGGCGGAAGTGGACGTGGAATGGCTCACAGACCACTTCGCTTTCACCCGTTTTGGCGTTATGAAGACACAGGCCGGTATAAAAGGTAATGGTTTTACCACTGGCTGCCTTTAGCTGGCGGCAGGCATTGTCGACGGTATGGGGCTTACCGATGATCTGGCCATCAATCACACAGACCTGATCGGAGCCTATGATAAGGTGCTTTTCGTACTCACTGGCACAGGCCTTTGCTTTTGCTTCGGCGAGCCGGCTCACTAGCTGCTCGGCTTGCTCTCCAGGTAGAGGGGTCTCATCGGCATCAGGTTTGGCCGTAGTAAAAGGTAAGCCAAGTTTATGCAGAAGAGATTGGCGGAAAGGGGAGGTTGAAGCCAAAAGTAATGGTTGGTGCATGATGATTACCGGGTTATTGCTAGGTTGTGTTAGTCTACGCATCTTGCTTTGTGAAGGCTACGTTATAATGGTAAGTAAAGTGGGCTTGCTGGTTGGCTTTTCACCAGTTTTTGTGTGTTATTTGAGCTGATGGATGCTGCCGTACAAGTTATTGGTGGATAGGCAGATAACAGACAAAATGGTGGAAGTGGCAGTGCTGCAGTGCTTGTATCTGGCATTGAGCATACGAATTGGCTAAATGCTGTTAATTCGCGCACATTTCCTTTGACTCAAACTGATTACAAGGCTAATATTCGCGCCCTATGCAAAAGGTAAAATTGCCGCTTACGGTTGATCCGGTTCGCGCAGCTCAAAAAAAACTCGACTATGATGGCATCATCAAAGCCGAATTACTTGAGCGATTGGCCGAGTCAACGCAGAGCGTAACACGTGATGCAAACGTCACCTTGTCATTTGACTTGGACCAGCGTCGAATCGCATTTATGCGCGGTAGCGCAGATATCGAAGTGATGCTGACCTGTCAGCGATGTCAGGAAGGATTCAAACATGAATATCGTGTTGAGTTCTGTTACAGTCCGCTCCTCAAACCAGAGGCAGCAGATGATTTACCGGAAGCTTATGAGCCGGCTGATGTCGACGAAAATGGTGAGATCAACCTGATTCAAATTGTCGAAGACGAGTTGATTCTGGAATTACCTCAAGTCGCTATGCATGAGGAAGCTGACTGCAAAGCCAGCGGAAACATGACTTTTGGTGAGATCCCCGTTGCTGATGAGCGTCCGAATCCGTTTGCAGTATTGAAAAATCTAAGTAAGTAATTTAACAGGAGTAGGGTTAATGGCCGTACAAAAGAGCAAAAAATCACGTTCAGCACGTGGTATGCGTCGTTCTCACGATGCACTAACAACTGCAGCTGTATCTGTAGATTCTGCAAGTGGTGAAACTCACCTACGTCACCACGTAACTGCTGACGGTTTCTACCGTGGCCGTAAGGTTATCAACAAGTAAGGTTGAGCCTTGAGTGGTCTAACCGTTGCACTTGATGCAATGGGCGGGGATTTCGGTCCTCAAGTAACAGTGCCTGCCTCCGTGCAGGCACTGTTGCAATTCCCAGAGCTCAAAGTCATTTTATTTGGTGATCAAAGTGCGATCACTGCCCAACTATCCCTCCTGAATCATACGAATCACCCTCGTCTTCGCATTGTTCACTGCGACCACGTAATAGCAAACGATACCCGGCCTTCTCAGGCGCTGCGGCGTAGTCAGGGCTCATCAATGCGCTCTGCCCTAGAAGCGGTTGCCGAAGGTACGGCCGATGCGTGTGTCAGCGCGGGCAATACCGGTGCCTTGATGGCCCTGTCCCGTTATATTCTCAAGCAATTGCCCGGTGTTGATCGGCCCGCGCTGGTGTCTGCCATTCCGACCCACAACGAGACCAAGACCTGGCTGCTAGACTTAGGGGCTAACGTATCCTGCGACGCAGATACCTTGTTCCAGTTTGCGGTGATGGGCTCGGTGTTGGCTGAGCAAGATCATGCCGCTTTGCCGCGGGTTGCGCTGCTCAACATTGGTGAAGAAGAGATCAAAGGTAACGATCTCGTCAAGCGTTGTGCTGAACTGCTGGCCGACTCCCCGGATATCAATTACATCGGCTACCTTGAAGGTGATCAGCTATACAGCGGCAAGGCCGATGTCATTGTCTGTGACGGTTTTGTCGGCAATGTCAGCTTGAAAACCAGTGAAGGGGTGGCGAACCTGTTTATCGGCGCGATTAAACGTGCTATTTACGGTAATCCGTTCAAGCAATTGATAGCTAGGTGGCTGTTTAGTGACCTGTTTAACAGCTTGAAACAGTTGAACCCCGACCAGTATAACGGCGCGAGTCTGTTAGGATTGCGCGGTATTGTGGTGAAAAGCCACGGAAGTGCTGATACAACCGCTTTGACTAATGCGATTGGTGAAGCGGTACACGAGGTCAAACGGCAAATACCGACAAAAATCAGTGACCGTTTGGAAGAAGTCTTACTCGAGAGGCATTATTAGTCTTCATGTATAGCAAAATTTTAGGTACTGGCAGCTATCTGCCGGAGCAAGTGCGTTCTAATGCCGACTTAGAACAAATGGTTGAAACCAACGATGAGTGGATTGTCGCTCGTACCGGTATTCGAGAGCGTCGCATTGCCGCCGAAGACGAAACTGTCGCGGTAATGGGCTATCAGGCGTCATTAAATGCCATTGAAATGGCGGGTATTGAGAAAGATGACATCGACCTGATCATCGTAGCGACTACCAGTGCGAGCCACGCATTCCCTTCGGCTGCCTGCCAAGTCCAGGGCATGTTGGATATTAAAGGCTGTCCGGCCTTTGATATTGCCGCGGCCTGTTCAGGCTTCGTCTACGCCTTGAGTGTTGCTGATCAGCACATCAAAACGGGCATGGCGAAAAATGTCTTGGTGATCGGCGCTGATGCCCTGTCGCATCGCTGCGATCCTAACGATCGCTCGACCATCATCCTGTTTGGTGATGGTGCTGGTGCTGTCGTCGTGGGTGCCAGCGAAGAGCCGGGTATCCTTTCGACCCACCTCCATGCCGATGGTCATTTTGGTGGCCTGCTGAGCCTAGGTGTCCCTGAGCACGGTCAGGACTTCAGCGACGACAAGTGGCTGTACATGGCGGGCAACGAAGTGTTCAAGGTGGCTGTCACTCAACTGTCTAACTTGGTGAAAGACACACTGGCTGCCAATGGCATGGACAAGTCCGAGCTTGACTGGCTGGTACCGCATCAGGCGAACCTGCGTATTATCAAGGCGACAGCGAAGAAATTGTCGATGTCGATGGATCAGGTTGTGGTAACACTTGATCGCCACGGTAATACCTCGGCAGCAACGGTGCCGACGGCGCTGGACGAAGCGGTGCGTGATGGTCGCATCCAGCGTGGCCAGACATTGCTGCTTGAAGCCTTCGGTGGTGGTTTCACCTGGGGTTCGGCGTTGGTGAAGTTCTAAACACCTTCTTTATATTTAGTTTGGGCGGGCTGACAGAGATGCCAGCTCGCTCGATTTAGCAAAACTGAGTGTTCAGTTACACAGAATAAGGATTCTCGAATGTCTAAGTTCGCGATTGTATTTCCGGGTCAAGGTTCCCAAACTGTAGGTATGTTGGCTGAATTGGCCGAGCAGTACGATGTGGTTAAGCAAACTTTTGCGGAAGCCTCTGAAGTATTGGGTTACGACCTGTGGGCACTGGTACAAAATGGCCCAGCTGAAGACCTGAACCAAACTCACCGCACTCAGCCTGCGCTGCTGACCTCTTCAGTGGCTATCTGGCGTGTGTGGCAGGAAGTGGGCGGTGCGCAGCCAGAAGTACTGGCCGGTCACAGCTTGGGTGAGTACTCGGCACTTGTCTGTGCGGGTGTTATCGAATTTAAAGATGCCGTTAAGCTGGTTGAGCTACGTGGCCAACTAATGCAAGCGGCTGTACCGGCGGGTGTTGGCGCAATGTCTGCCATTATTGGCCTGGACAACGACACGATTGCTAAAGCCTGTGCTGAAGCGGAACAAGACCAGGTATGTTCACCGGTAAACTTCAACTCACCGGGTCAGGTTGTTATTGCTGGCAACAAAGAAGCGGTTGAGCGTGCTAATGTGCTTTGTAAAGAAGCCGGTGCCAAGCGTGCAATGCCACTGCCGGTTTCCGTGCCTTCTCACTGTGCACTGATGCAGCCAGCAGCTGACAAGCTAGCTGAAGCCCTAGAGAGCATCACTTTCTCGGCGCCAGCACTACCTGTCATCAACAACGCTGACGTAGCCACTGAGACTGATCCTGCCGCGATCAAGACTGCGCTAGTTAAGCAGCTGCACAGCCCGGTTCGCTGGACCGAGTCGGTTGAGCGCATGGCGTCTGAAGGTATTGAGTCTCTGCTTGAATTTGGCCCAGGTAAGGTATTGACTGGACTAACAAAACGAATTAACCGTTCACTGAGCGGCGCAGCGGTTAACGACACCGCTAGCCTTGACGCTGCTAAGTAACCTATTTCATCAAAGAGGATTAACAATGAGCCTGGAAGGAAAAATTGCGCTGGTAACAGGTGCGAGCCGTGGTATCGGTCGTGCGATTGCCGAGATTCTGGTTGAGCGTGGTGCCACTGTTGTCGGTACTGCAACCTCTGAGAGCGGCGCAGAAGCGATCAGCGCTTATCTGGGTGACAATGGTAAAGGCCTTGCGCTGAATGTTACGTCGCCTGAATCTATTGAAGCTGTACTTAAGCAGATCAAAGAAGAGTTCGGTGATGTTGACATCCTGGTTAACAACGCAGGCATTACCCGCGATAACCTACTGATGCGTATGAAAGATGACGAGTGGCAGGACATCATGGACACCAACCTGACGTCTATCTTCCGTTTGTCGAAAGCGGTACTGCGCGCCATGATGAAAAAGCGCCATGGCCGTATTATCAGCATTGGTTCGGTCGTGGGTACCATGGGTAACGCTGGTCAGACTAACTATGCAGCCGCAAAAGCAGGCCTGATTGGCTTTACGAAGTCTATGGCACGTGAAGTCGCTTCTCGTGGCATTACGGTGAATGCTGTGGCACCGGGTTTCATCGAAACCGACATGACCAAGGCGCTGACAGACGAGCAGCGCGCCGCAACTTTGTCTGGCGTACCGGCTGGCCGCCTTGGCGATCCGCGCGAAATTGCGGCAGCAGTGGCTTTCCTAGCCTCCGAAGACGCTGGTTATGTAACCGGCGAAACTCTGCACGTGAACGGCGGCATGTACATGATTTAATCAAAAAAGTTGCATAACTTGATGATGCAAGTCAAACTCAACTTGTTTTCACCGAAAATCGTGGTTTGACCAGCATCTTGAGTATTGCAACTTTTGCAGTATTGAATAAACTACAGCAAATCGCATTAGCGAATTCTTGTTTTAAGGAAATAGATTAATGAGCAACATCGAAGAACGCGTAAAAAAAATTATCGTTGAGCAACTAGGTGTAGACGAAGCGGAAGTTAAGAACGAAGCATCTTTCGTTGACGACCTAGGCGCAGACTCTCTAGACACTGTTGAACTAGTAATGGCTCTTGAAGAAGAATTCGACACTGAGATTCCAGACGAAGAAGCTGAAAAAATTACTACAGTTCAAGCTGCAATCGACTACGTTGTTGGCGCTTCTGAGTAATTAAAGAACTCCCTCCAGGCGGTCACCATGACCGCCTGATTTTCTTTTGAAACCCTGTTTTATCCTCAATTCCCGGAGAATTAAATCGTGTCTAAGCGTCGCGTAGTTGTTACTGGCATGGGTATGCTATCACCGGTAGGTAATTCTGTTGAATCATCTTGGAAAGCACTTCTAGCCGGTACTAGCGGTATCAGCACTATTGAACATTTTGATGCTAGCGCATTCGCTACTCGTTTTGCTGGTATGGTCAAAGACTTCAACTGTGAAGAATACATGTCGAAGAAAGATGCCCGTAAAATGGATCTGTTCATCCAATACGGCATTGCAGCTGGCGTACAAGCATTAAAAGACTCTGGCATTGAAGTCACTGAAGAAAACGCAGCCCGTATTGGTGTTGCTATCGGTTCTGGCATTGGTGGTCTTGGCTTGATTGAAGCTAACCATCAGGCACTGATGGAAAAGGGTCCGCGTAAGATCAGCCCATTCTTCGTTCCATCAACAATTGTAAATATGATTGCTGGCCACATGTCTATCATGCACGGCCTTCGTGGTCCAAACATTGCAATCTCTACCGCGTGTACAACTGGCCTTCACAACATTGGCCATGCAGCACGTATGATCGCATACGGCGATGCCGATGCGATGCTAGCCGGTGGTGCAGAAAAAGCCTCGACACCGCTGGGCATGGGCGGCTTTGCCGCTGCTAAAGCACTGTCTACCCGTAACGATGATCCTCAGGGCGCATCTCGTCCATGGGACAAAGATCGTGACGGTTTCGTCCTTGGTGACGGTGCCGGTATGATGGTGCTGGAAGAATACGAGCACGCCAAAGCACGTGGTGCGAAAATCTATGCAGAGCTTGTTGGCTTTGGTATGAGCGGCGATGCTTACCACATGACATCTCCAAGCGCTGATGGTTCTGGCGGTGCATTGGCAATGGAAGCAGCTATCCGTGATGCTGGTATCAATGCAGACCAGATCGGCTACGTGAATGCTCACGGTACATCGACTCCAGCTGGTGACGTTGCTGAAACGCTAGGTATCAAGCGTGCAATGGGCGCAGCAGTCGATAAAGTGATGGTGTCTTCTACCAAGTCGATGACTGGCCACCTGTTGGGTGCGGCTGGTTCTGTTGAAGCTATCATTACTGCTATGACGCTGGTTGATCAGGCTGTTCCGCCAACAATCAACCTAGAAAACCCTGATGAAGGCTGTGATCTGGACTACGTACCAGGTGAAGCCCGTCAGGCAAATCTTGAGTACGCACTGTGTAACTCTTTCGGTTTCGGTGGTACAAACGGCTCATTGCTGTTCAAGAAAATCTAACGATAACCTGTTATCATAGAGCGGCCCGGTGTTACGCACCGGGCCGTTTTTTTATCTGTACGTTTGAATTTATCGGGCAGGAGCAAGATGATCCTGATCAATGGAATACCTGACAACCAGATAGCGGTGACCGACCGGGCGATGCAGTACGGTGATGGCTGCTTCACGACTATGCTGGTAGAACATGGCATGGTGCGTCTTTGGCCTTTTCACCTCCAACGGCTGAAAGGAACGCTGGTATGGTTGGATATTGCCGAGCCGAACTGGGAAGAACTGGCGGCGACCGTCAATAAGCTTGCTGCCAATTACCCGGAGAAGGGCGGGATCAAGGTGCTGATCAGTCGTGGCAGTGGTGGCCGGGGCTACAGTGCAGCCGGCTGTTGCGATACCCAAGTGGTGGTGTCGGAGTTCACCTGGCCACAACAATACCAGCGGTGGCAGCAAGAGGGCATAGTGCTAGGGGTTTGTCAGCAGCGCTTGTCTCACTCGCCGATGCTGGCTGGATATAAGCACCTTAACCGGCTTGAACAAGTGATGCTCAAGCGGGAAGCAGAACAGCAGCAGTGGCTGGATGCGGTGGTACTGGATGTCGCGGGGAATGTGGTGGAGTCTATCGCCTCAAATATCTTTTGGCGCAAGGGCTGCAAGGTATATACCCCAAGCCTTGAATTGTCGGGTGTCAGAGGGGTGATGCGGCGACATGTATTACAATTGGTAACGGAACTTGATTATTGTTTAGAAATTGTCAATTCGCCGCTCGATAACTTGCTTTGCGCAGATGAAGTCTTTATTACTAATGCCCTGATGGCGTTAGTGCCTGTTAATGAAATCAATGGAATAACATTTACTCAGCGTACTTTGCTGGGTGATCTGAACAAGAGGTTGTACACGTGCTAAAGAAGTTGGCAATAGCTGTGATCCTGCTGGGCCTGATGGCTGCTGGTGGACTGGGGTGGTCGTATCAGCAAGTGAAATCATCGCTGGACATGCAGGTGGAAAACCAGCAGGAAGTCTTGTTGACGGTAAGGGGCGGTACGTCATACCGCGGTCTGCTTAACCAGCTGGTCAGAGAAGATATTTTTGCTGAGTCTCCATGGACGCGTTGGATCCCGAGGCTTGAGCCGCAATTGGCAAACCTGAAATCGGGGACCTACCAGATCAAGCCGGCAATGACCTTGCAGGAGGTGCTGACCTTGGTTGCCTCTGGCCGCGAGCATCAGTTTGCCATTACTCTGGTAGAAGGCGAACGGTTTATTGATTGGTTGGCGCAGTTGCAGCAAGCTCCTCACGTCACGCACGCAACAGAAGGGATGAGTGAAGTCGATATCGCTAGGGCATTGGGTGCGAAGGTTGAAAAGCTAGAAGGTTTCCTATTGCCGGAAACTTACCACTACACGGCTGGCACATCCGATCTTGAACTCCTTCGTCGTGCCTACCGTGATATGCAGCGCTTGATTCATGTTGCTTGGGATGAGCGTGATGCCGAGATTCCACTGAAAAATGCTTATGAAGCCTTGATCATGGCATCGATTATCGAAAAGGAAACGGCTGTTGATGATGAGCGCGGCTTGGTGTCATCGGTATTTATGAACCGTCTTAATAAAGGCATGCGTCTGCAGACTGATCCAACCGTAATCTATGGCATGGGCGAGAAATATGAAGGGCGGATCCGTAAGCGCGATCTGCAAACACCGACCCCATACAACACCTATACCATTTTCGGTCTGCCACCAACGCCAATCGCAATGCCGAGCAAGGCATCGGTATTGGCTGCGGTGAATCCGGATGACAGTACGTACTATTACTTTGTGGCTGATGGCAAAGGCGGCCATAAATTCTCGAGAACACTGACAGAACATAACCGTGCTGTGCGTGAATATTTAAGAATACTAAGACAACAATAATGACTGGTAAATTTATCGTAATTGAGGGGCTGGAAGGCGCCGGCAAAAGTACTGCCATTGAGCAAGTGATCCAGGTGCTTGCCGAGCAGGGCATCGAAGATATTACGTCGACCCGCGAGCCGGGTGGCACGCCATTGGCTGAGCAGATGCGTGCCTTGGTGAAACAAGGCCACCCCGACGAGCCACTGACGGATATGGCTGAGTTGCTGCTGCTTTATGCTGCTCGTTCTCAATTGGTTGAGAATGTTATCAAGCCGGCCCTGTCACAGGGCCAATGGGTCGTGGGAGACCGCCATGATATGTCCTCACAGGCCTACCAAGGCGGTGGCAGAGGCTTCGACCGTACGGTGATGGAGCGCCTTCGCGATACCGTACTCGGGGACTTCCGCCCAGACTTTACAATCTATATGGATATTGACCCAGTACTTGGCCTTGAGCGTGCCCGTGGGCGTGGTGAGTTGGATCGCATCGAGAAGATGAATATCGACTTTTTCCACCGTGCACGTGCTCGCTTTCTAGAACTGTCTGAAGCGGATCCGAGCGTGGTGATTATTGATGCGAGCCAGACGCTCGAAGCCGTGACAGCCGATATTCGCCAGGCAGTCAAACACTGGCTGGAGCGGCAGTAACATGCTTTATCCGTGGCAGGAAAGTGTATGGCAAGGCTGGCAGCAGTTGCTGGCCCAGGGAAGAATGCACCATGCCATTCTTCTCGTTGCCCCCCATGGCAGCGGACGTGAATCACTGGCCCGTCATCTGGCGAAAACGGTCTTGTGTCAGAATGGGGCGGCAGGGGGAGGTGGTGAACCTTGCGGGGTTTGTCATAGCTGCAAGTTGTTTGATGCGGGCACCCACCCGGATTTCCACGTGGTGGCACCACTGCAGGAAGGCAAGCAGATTGGTGTGGATGCGGTCAGGCAATGCAACCGCTGGGCGGTTGAAACGTCACAGCTTGGCGGGGAGCGGATTATCCTGATTGACGGGGCCGATATGATGGGCGAGGCTGCGGCTAATGCACTGCTGAAAACCCTGGAAGAGCCGCCGTCAGGCTGTCAGTTTATCTTGCTGGCTTCTTCGCTGGATAACTTGCTGCCGACCATCAACAGCCGCTGCAATAAATGGCGCCTGGCGATGCCGCATGAGCAGGACACCAAGCGCTGGGTAGAAAAGCAGTTGATGCAGACGATCAAGTTGGAGACAGTCAGGCTCAACGGCTCGGCGCCGATCGCGACCCAGCAGTTTATTGAACAGGGGCAGGACATCCGCTATGCCAAACTGTTGGCTGCCTTTGCTGAGTTCTTGCGACCGCCGTTTTTCGGCTTGTATGATGTCGCGGGTCTGTGTACTCAGGAAGGGCACCATAGCCTGAAATGGCTAAGTTACTTCCTGGTTGATTGCATGAAGTGGCAGCGGGGTGTCACGGGACATCTGGTACACAGCGAATCATTGCCACTGGTCGAGCAAGCAGCAAGTGTGATTGCCCCGATGACCTTACTGGATCAAACCCGAGAGGCGAACAGTTTGTACCAGAAGCTGGAGCGTCATCCGGGTCTGAATGCTGAGCTGCTGATTGTCGAGTGGCTAACCGGCTTTATGGGCCATCATTAATGCTTCGGCTGAAGAAGCATCACCAAATTAAAGAATACAGAGGAAAGAACCGTGCTAGTTGATTCGCATTGTCACCTGGATAAATTGGATTACGAACAGCTTCATACAGGGATTGATGATGTGTTGGCCAAGGCTAAAGCCCGTGGCATTGATTACTGCCTGTCTGTAGGGGTGACGCTGGAAAGCTTCCCGACCATGATGGAGATGATTGCACCGCATAACAATGTCTTTGCTTCATGTGGTGTTCATCCGCTGGATATCGAGGCGGGCTTTGATTACGACAAGTTGAAAGAGTATGCCAAGCACGAGCGTGTGGTGGCGATCGGCGAAACCGGCCTTGACTACCATTACCAGCCTGAGCTTGCTGAGCAGCAAAAAGAGATTTTCCGCCAGCATGTGCGCCTGGCCGTGGAGCTGAACAAGCCTCTGATCATCCATACTCGAATGGCACGCGAAGATACCTTGCAGATCTTGCGCGAAGAGGGGGCTGAGAAGTGTGGTGGTGTATTGCATTGTTTCACGGAAAGCTTGGAGATGGCACAGGCCGCGATTGAGCTGGGCTTCTATATCTCGATTTCGGGTATTGTCACCTTTAATAAAGCCTCTGAACTCAAGAATGTGGTCAACCAGTTGCCATTGGAGCGTTTGTTAGTTGAGACGGATTCGCCATACTTGGCGCCGATCCCGTACCGCGGTAAACAGAACCAGCCTGCTTATGTGCGTGAAGTTGCTGAATATATTGGCTTGCTTAAAGGCGTATCGGTTGAAGAAGTCGAGCGAGTAACCACCGATAACTTCTTTGCGCTTTTTTCGCGAGCGAAACGAAGGTAAGGGTAAAAAAGGAGCTGAGGCTCCTTTTTTTTATGCTTTATGTTTTTTATTTACTCGCTTATCAACAAAACTCAATTAAATCTGCAAATAAAACCAGAAAACACTAATTTAAATTGATTTTTTACTTCGTAACGTAAAGTAACACAGCTTACATTACTGAAAGATAATTACATGTCGCGGTAAGTGGGGGTGTGGGTGGTTTTATCTTTATTTATCAGTGGCTTATTTTTAATTTACTTCTTTGGTAGTCGAAATTTCAACTGTGATCTATATTGAGTTTTGAAATTAAATTTCATGACGTATTGGTAATTTTGACGGCCATCAAGTTATATTTAGCACCGCATTTTATACTTAACCTGTATTAAAAATGACGGTCTTATTAGCAGATGGCTACGGGGGTAGGCCGCTAATAAAGACCGAAAATCAAATAAAACACTCACTCAGGAGCACATTATGTTTAAGAACCTTTTTGCGAACCTGCAAAAAGTCGGTAAGTCGCTGATGCTTCCAGTATCAGTACTACCGGTTGCCGGTATCCTACTTGGTGTTGGTGCAGCTAACCTTGGCTTCATCCCAGAAATCGTTTCTAACCTGATGGAACAAGCAGGTGGTTCGGTATTTGGCCAAATGGCCCTTCTATTTGCAGTTGGTGTAGCCCTAGGCTTTACTAACAACGACGGTGTTGCAGGTCTTGCTGCTATCGTTGGTTACGGAATCATGACCGCCACGCTAAGCGTAATGGCGGGTGTGATGGGTGTTGAGGCCATCGACACTGGTGTACTAGGTGGTATCCTAGTCGGTGGTGTTGCGGCTTGGGCATTCAACCGTTTCTTCCGTATCCAACTTCCAGAATACCTAGGTTTCTTCGCTGGTAAGCGTGCAGTGCCAATCATCACTGGTTTCTCTGCTATCGGTCTGGGTATCATCCTTTCTATCGTATGGCCACCAGTCGGTGCTGCTATCGGTGCGTTCTCACACTGGGCTGCAGAGCAAAACCCAACAGTTGCATTCGGTATCTACGGTATCGTTGAGCGTTCTCTGATCCCATTCGGTCTACACCACGTTTGGAACGTTCCTTTCTTCTTCGAAGCAGGTACTTGTGTTGACGCTAATGGCGCAACTCAGAACGGTGTTCTAACTTGTTACCTAGTGGCTGACGAAGCTTCTCGTATCGCTGGTAACGGCTTCGGTCAGCTAGCGGGCGGTTACATGTTCAAGATGTTCGGTCTGCCAGCTGCTGCAATTGCGATTGCTCACAGTGCTAAGCCTGAAAACCGCGTTAAGGTAATGGGTATCATGGCATCTGCGGCCCTGACTTCATTCCTAACAGGTATTACTGAGCCAATCGAATTCTCTTTCCTATTCGTAGCTCCTGTACTATACGGAATTCACGCACTACTAGCGGGTTCTGCATACGTTGTTGCTAACACCCTAGGCTTTGTACACGGTACTTCGTTCTCACACGGTCTAATCGACTTCCTAGTTCTGTCTGGCAACGCACAGAAGATGGTTCTGATGGTTGGTGTTGGCCTGGTTTACGCTGCAATCTACTACGTAGTATTCCGCACTGTAATCAAGGCAATGGATCTTAAGACTCCTGGCCGCGAAGAAGAAGATGTTTCTGCTGGTGTTGCTGCTGAAGGTTCTGAGCTAGCGAAAGACCTAGTAATGGCATTCGGTGGTAAAGACAACATCACAGGTCTGGACGCATGTATCACTCGTCTACGTGTTGCAGTAGCAAGCGTTGACAATGTTGACCAGGAAAAACTGAAGAAACTAGGTGCAGCCGGTGTTGTTGTAGCTGGTGGCGGTGTTCAGGCTATCTTCGGTACTAAGTCTGACAACCTGAAATCTGACATGGATGAGTGGATTCGTAACAACTAATACGAATTACTGATTCAATGATTCAAAAGGGAGCTTCGGCTCCCTTTTTTGTTTTTCTGGTTCTATGGTTCTATGGTTCTATGGTTCTATGGTTCTATGGTTCTATGGTTCTATGGTTCTATGGTTCTATGGTTCTATGGTTCTATGGTTCTATGGTTCTATGGTTCTATGGTTCTATGGTTCTATG
>NZ_PYME01000026.1:0-84321 GCF_003025515.1 Photobacterium gaetbulicola
GTGATTTGAGTGGAGCGGTAGTTCAGTTGGTTAGAATACCGGCCTGTCACGCCGGGGGTCGCGGGTTCGAGTCCCGTCCGCTCCGCCACTTATTAAGAAGCCTCGTCGAAAGACGGGGCTTTTTTACATCTGTCGGTTATGTTCGCCTTGTTGGCGAATGAGTCCCGCTGGTGCGCCAGCCCGCCGTTCCGCCACTTCTTAAGAAACCCTGTCGGTAACGACAGGGTTTTTTGCTATATACCGCTCCCTAAGAGCGCTTCGGTCTCTAGGTCGCGGCACTGGCCGTGCGCGTTGAGTCCCATCAGCTCCGCCACTTATACTAAGCCCGAGTCGAAAGATTCTGGCTTTTTTACGTTTACAGCTAATGTTCGCCATTCGATGAGTGGATCAATAGCCGCGATCTAGCAGGCCATAGCTAGAACTTGACGGGTTATCTTGGCATTCATCGGGATAGCTCGGGTTGATGACGGTACCGACGGTGTGCTTCCCGCTGCAATAGTCAAACCGTCCCTGCAGATAGCCGGCACGGTATTTTTCATAGTCAGTTTCTGAGTAGGCGCCGTGTTTCCCTAACTCTGTCTGGTTCCACTCCCGGTAGCCTTGCTCACCGTGGTAGGCGCCGAGCTCTTCCCATTGCTTGTTGTTTGCAAGATTGGCTTCATATTGGCTGGTGCAGGCGCTGACAAGGACAAGCAAGAGACTCAATAAGAAAAAACGTATAAACCTAGCCATGGTTATTCCTCTATCAACGACGCGGAGGGACCCAAACTGCAGATTGTGTGGGGGCCGTTTGAAACAGATGGCAATTTGGTTTAATTATGGTTTATCCGTTGAGAGTTGCCACTGCACGGCGACCGCTTTCGCTCATGGTACCCAGCATCGCGAGTAATAACCCTAAACCTGCGCCGATTACCATGATACCGCCTAAGTGCCAAGCCTGGCTTATCCCCAGCTTTAGCAAACCGTTGCTGAGCAAAGAGGCAAATACCATCTGGCAGGCACCTGATAAGGCGGAGACTGTGCCTGCTTTATTGCCATAAGGGACGAGCAGCAGTGACTGGGCGCATGGAAAGGCGATACCGTTGGCCATCGCCATCAGGAAGTGGCCGCTGACCATCCAGATAGGCGACAGCGGAGCGGCGATTAACACCGAGCCAGCAACAAGGTGAAGCAGCGGTGAGAGCATTAACATTTTTTGTGTTCCCAACCGGGGACGAAGCCTCTGGCATACCAAGCCTCCGCATAACAACCCAAATGCCGGCCCCATTGCCCATAGGGCATAGCGCTCGGAGGACATCCCTATCTGCACCTGCATGATAAAGGGCATCATGGAGATAGAAAGCACAACCAGCGAGAAGTTGACCCAGCCGATCCCGGCAAAGGAAAGGAAGTGCTGCTCTTGGAGCAACGAAAGGTAGGATTTTGCCAATTGGCCGACCGACTGGGGAGCCTGGGTGGCCGATAGGGTTTCGGTGAAGCACACTAGCAATAGCAGCCAGACGATAGCGATATAACCGAGCAGTATGGCAAAAACGGCTAGCCAGCCAAAATGGTGGTTCACAATACCGCCCACGACAGGGGCCATGATAGGAGTGAAGGCGGCAACAATTGCCACCCAGGTCATGGCTTTGACCAAGTCTTGCCGTTGGTAACTATCACGAATAGTCGCGCGGGCCAAGACGGCGACACTGCCGGCACCTACCCCTTGAATAACTCGGCCAAGTAGCAGCCAATGAAATGAATCGGCACACAGAACGGCAACAGCCAGCCCTGATACGGCAATCAATAAACCAGCGAGTAGGACCGGTCTACGGCCATGTACGTCGGATAATGGGCCGTAGACAAGCTGTGAGGTGCCGAAGCTGAATAAATAGCCCGAAACTAGAAGTTGAACTTGCTCGGACGAAAGCTGGAGTGAGTCAGCAACGGCAGGGAGGGCAGGAAAAACCAAGCCAAGACTCAATTGGCCGATACTGACGATCAAGCATGCGAGTAATAGCGGTTTCCAGTTAAAATTTGCCATCTTCCCCCCCCCTCTGGTTAACCGATTAATTATGCACGGTTAGGAGGGGAAGAATAAGCAGCGCGGGCTTAATGGATTATTTCCTGGCTGGAACGAGCATTGAGTTACTTGTTGATGCTATAGGTGAACGGGTTAGAAAAAGAAAACTTGCTGCCGCTGGTCTGTACTTTGCCTTGCTTCATGGCTATCAGCACTTCTTTTTGTACTTTGACCAAAGAGAAGAAGCGGATCACCATGAAGACGATAAACACCGGCATGATGATCTGTGTGACTGGCATGATATGCAGCACCATTTCATTAATCAGCCATGTCGCAAGCATCAGCAGCATCACATACAGTGAGTGGGGTTTGAGGACAATTTTTACTTCGTTGTCAGTCTCTGCCCGTTCAAAGAAAAACGCCATTTATCTCTCCTTGTGTTTGTTTGCCGATACCTTCTCACAAACGGAGATAGGAAGGAGGTCGAAGTTGTAAGGGATAGTAACAAGGTCGCGCTAATAAGCGCAGCTAAAAAAAACGCCTCCGAGGAGGCGTTTTTTACAGGCGATTAGTTGTTGCTGTGCAATTCGCTGTTCAGCTCTACCGCTGATTTGTTCGCCAGACATTCGATCTGGCCTGTCATGGAGTTGCGGCGGAACAGCAAATCAGACACGCCAGCTAGATCGCGCGCCTTGACCACTTCGACTTCCTGACCGCTCTTGTCCAGCATGCGTACTTTCGAACCTGCGGTTACGTACAGGCCTGATTCGATCGTACAGCGATCACCCATCGGGAAGCCTAGGCCGGCATTGGCACCCAGCAGGCTGTTTTCACCGATGGAAACAACCACTTTGCCGCCACCAGATAGCGTGCCCATGATAGAAGCACCACCACCGATGTCCGAGCCGTTGCCGACCACAACGCCTGCGGAAATACGGCCTTCAACCATACTTACGCCAGTTGTGCCAGCGTTGAAGTTGATGAAACCTTCATGCATAACGGTTGTGCCTTCACCCACGTGTGCACCCAGACGAACGCGAGAAGTATCAGCAATACGAACACCTGTTGGTACCACGTAGTCGACCATTTTAGGGAACTTGTCGACACAATCGACAGTGATCGTTTCGCCGTTCAGGCGAGCTTCCATTTGGCGCTCTGCCAGCTCCGGTAGATCGATTGGACCTTGGTTGGTCCACGCGATGTTGTGCAGCAGGCCGAAAATGCCGTCCAGTACCACACCGTGAGGCTTGACCAGGCGGTGAGAGATAAGTTGTAGCTTCAGGAAGCCTTCAGCAACAGAAGCAGGCGCTTCGTCAGTAGCAAGGATCACAACAACCAGCGGTTGCTCTGATGCTGCTGCTTTGGTTGCGAAGTTTGCACTGGCTTCTTCACCGGCTGTACTGAAAGCTGCTGCAAGATCGGCGCACTGGGCAGCCGTGACTTCGATAGCTTGATTACCTTCCTTGTAATCGACGATAGCGGCAATGGCATCTACTAGCGCGTCGGCTGGGTTTAGGGTAGGGGTTGGGAAAAACGCCTCGATGATTTTGTTATCGCGGTTTTTGGTTGCAGTACCAAGGGCTAGTGAAAAGCTGGCCATTACTGTTGGTTCTCCATGTCAAAGTAATTTATGCCGTGTGTCGGCAAAGTGTGATGAACCCATCATAAAGACACTTGCGCCGTTATTGAAGGGGGCAGGAGACGATCGGTGAAAAATGATGAAATAATAACAATACAGCACGGCTATCGCTGTCGAGGATTTGGTCGCCGGAATATCAAGCTAGGGCCGGGCGATTTAGCGTGGGAAGCAATAAAAAACCTCCTTGAAAGGAGGTTTGTCATGAAGAATGTTGGCAGGCTTAGTGATTAAGCTGCTGCATCATCCTGTTGCTCGGCGACAAGCTCAGGCTTTACCGCTTTTTTCTTCGGAGCTGCTTTCTTTTTAGCTCCCAGTGCCACAAGCACTTCTTCACGTTTTTGTGCCAAGAACAGCGAAAGCTCTTCTTGCTTGGCTTCATCCTCGAAAAGTTCACTTTCGCTTAGCAAAGTAAACATCTCGTCCGCCATATCTAGCATCTTGTCGTATGCGTCGGCTTCGGACTTAGAGGTGAAAGTCATCTTTTCTTCTCCGTTGCGCTCAACTACATATTTGACGATAACAGCCATGGTCACCCTCTCCCGAAATTGATTTACTGGCTGTTTATACAGTAGCATTAAGGGCAATGTCCAGTGATAAGCGTGTTAATGTGATGGCAAGAGAAAAATTTTCGCAAATATATGCCCGAGCCGCAGAGCGTAAGGGGGGCGAGGGTGTGCTAGAGAGCATGCTGGCTACCCCTTTGTCAGCCGATCAGCTCAAGCAGATCGGTGATGATCGCTGGCTGGCGGCATTTACCCAGAAAGTGTTCCAGTCCGGGATCAGCTGGCAGGTAGTGCGTAACAAATGGCCCAATTTCGAAGACGTGTTTTTCGGTTTCGATATCGAGAAAATGCTGCTGATGCCAACGGAAATGTGGGAGCGAAAAGCGACCGATCCGGCCATCATCCGTCACTTGGCCAAGGTGATGACCATTCCCGACAATGCCCAGATGATCCACGAGGCTGCACTCGAGCACGGTTCCTTTTCGGCGATGGTTGCCGATTGGCCGCAGGATGATATCACCGGCCTGTGGCGTTACCTGAAAAAACACGGCAAGCGTTTGGGGGGCAATACCGGCCCTTATACTCTGCGCATCATGGGCAAAGATACCTTTATCCTCAGCGGCGATGTCGAAGCCTACCTGCGCCAGAGCGGGATTATTGACGGTGGGCGTGACACGCAAAAATCCTTGGCGGCAGCACAATCTGCCTTTAGGGATTGGCAGCAGGAGTCTGGCCGACCGCAGTGTCAGATCAGCCAGATCATTGCATTTAGCGGCGGGGACAACCGCGTTTAATTATCTGCTGACTTCTGACTGTATTGGCAAAGCGGTGAATTCCACTGCTGGCAGAACGCGATAAACAGTTTTAGCAGTGGGCTTTGGTACTTCTCCTTGTGGAAGAGCAGCCAGTATTGGCGCTGCATATCGAGCGGTAGTGACAGGATGGTCAGGCGGTTGTCCTTGACGGCATGCTCCACCGCGCGTCGGGAGAGCAGGGTGAGGCCGAGTCCTGCCGCCGTGCAGTTGATAATGGCTTCGGTGTTGTTGAGTTCAAACGCCTGGTGCCAGTGTTCGAGCCTCGGAGCGAGGCGACCAAGGAAATACTCCCGGGTACCTGAGCCCGGTTCTCGCAGTATCCACTCGCTGTGTTCAAGATCGCTCAGGCTGAGCTGCTCTGCTTTCGTCAGTGGGTGGCCGGGGTGGCAGGCAACCACCATTTCGTCACCCAGCCAAGGTATCACCGCGAGGTTATCGGCTTGCACCTTGCCTTCGACCAGGCCAATATCCAGTTCGAACTCGCCTAGCATGTGGCAGATCTGGGCGGTATTGGCAATAAACAAGCTTTGATCACAATGGCCCGAGTCGCGGCGGAAGTCCCGCAATAAGAATGGGGTGACCTGATTGCCAACGGTATCGCTCGAGCCGATTTTCAACTTGCCGGTTACCGGCCCTTCCTGGCTAAACAGTTGCTCGATATCCTGGCTGCGAGCCAGTAACTCATCGGCTAATGGCAGCAAGCGTTTACCTTGTTCGTTGATGAGCAGACGATTATTATTGCGGTCAAACAACTTGTGCCCGAGCTGCTTTTCCAGCTCGGAGAGCGCCATGCTGACAGCCGGTTTGGAGAGGAACAGTTTTTCTGCGGCCGCGGTAATGGTCAGCTCCTGGGCGACGGTGACAAACACTTTCAATTGGCGTAGGGCGATATTCATCGTACTGGCTCATGTTTTATTTTTCTTAACTATACATTAAATATATTCAAGTATCCTAAACAATCGGATGCCGATAAACTAGCCGGGTGTTGATGAATAGTGATGTGCTGTCTTTGGGGAGCCTCGAAATGATTACAGTAACAAAGCAAAAAGTACTGGGTGCACCAACGCCAATGGCCGGCTTGGCCTTGGGTATTGCTAGCCTTGGCTGGTGTTGGGAAAATGCTGCCGATCTCGGCGGTCGTGGACAGCTGATCGGGGCAGGGATCGCCAGTGTCTTGTTGGTGGTGTTACTGGTTAAGTTTGTTATCCATCCCCGCGCCTTGTGGCAAGATCTCAGTCATCCGGTTGTCGGTAGCGTTGTGCCGACCTTTGCCATGGGAACCATGGTGGTGTCCAAGGCATTGGGGAATTATTACCCGGTGGCCGGGCAGGCATTGTGGCTGGCGGCAGTGGTATTGCATCTGATCTTTTTGGCACTGTTTACCTATCACCGCGCCAAGGAGTTTGAGCTGCACCATATGGTACCGAGCTGGTTCGTACCACCGATTGGGATCATCGTCGCCGACGTGGCCTTTCCCGGCGGGGCATTGCGTCCTTTGGCGGAAGGCCTGCAGTTATTCGGCATGGGGATCTATGCGGTAATGTTGCCACTGATGGTATACCGCCTTATTTTCAGCCATGAAATTCCAGATGCGGCCAAGCCGACCATTGCTATTATGGCTGCGCCGGCCAGCCTGTCTCTGGCGGGCTATCTGACCGTGACTCAGCAGCCCTCTCCGGTGGTAATTGCCTTGCTGGGTGGGATTGCCGTGCTGATGACGTTTGTGATTTACCTGGCGTTCTACCGCCTGCTGCGTTTGTCGTTCAGCCCCGGCTATGCGGCATTCACCTTCCCATTGGTGATTGGGGCGACGGCGATGTTCAAGGTGGCAAGCTGGATGGCGGCCCAGGGATATGGGATTGAATATATCAGTCAGGTGTCGTCGCTGGCTCATCTCGAGCTGTATGTTGCTACTGCAGTCGTGAGCTATGTCGCCCTTCGCTACGCAGCCTTCTACCGTCCGGTTTCCCAGCTGCTGCACTGCGTTGCGCCAAGCCGTGCGTGATATAGCGACCCAAAAATTATCCACTTTAGAGGTGGAGTGATTAGGAGCCCAGCGATGCTGGGCTTTTTAATGATTTGAATTTGCAGCCAATCCACTGATGGTAGACAATCAAGGGTAATTTCCTCTATCGGTGAGTCACCAGCGTGTTTACTGTCTATCACTCCAACCAACTGGATCTACTGAAATCCCTGCTTGTCGAGCTGATCCGCTTGGACCCCCTCGATAACCCATTCGAGCAAGAGCAGATCTTGGTCCAAAGCCCCGGCATGTCACAGTGGCTGAAACTGGAGCTGGCCAAATCCCAGGGGATTGCCGCCAATATTGAGTTTCCGCTGCCTGCAACTTTCATTTGGAACATGTTCACCAAGGTGTTGAGTGATGTGCCCGAGCGCAGTGCCTTTAACAAAGAGGCCATGACCTGGAAGCTGCTTCAGGTGTTGCCGGCGCAGCTATCGCGTCCGGAGTTTGCGCCGCTGGCCAATTATTTGTGTGACGATGCCAACCAGGTCAAGAGCTATCAGCTGGCCGAGAAAATCGCCGACATCTTTGACCAGTACTTGGTGTATCGGCCGGAGTGGATCCAGTCCTGGGAGTCCGACACTATCGATCCCGAGCTGGTGGAGGAGCATCCATGGCAGCCGCTGCTGTGGCAAGCACTGTATGATCATACCCTCGCCTTGGGCCAGTCGCCGTATCACCGTGCCAACCTCTATGACCACTTCATCGAAACCCTCGAGGGTTATTTGCAAAGTGGTTCGCCACTACCGGCGGGTTTGCCGAAGCGGCTGTTTGTGTTCGGTATTTCAGCCCTGCCACCGCGCTACCTCGACGCCTTGGCGGCGCTGGGTAAGCATATCGATGTGCATTTGATGTTTACCAACCCTTGCCGCCATTACTGGGGCGATGTCCGCGACCGCAAATTCCTCGCTCGGCTGGCGGCCAAACAGCGCCAGCAGTTACAGTGGTGTGCTGATCACAGTGAGCACGGCGCGGTGATTTCGCCGCTCAAGGGGGATATCGATGCCAATGTCGTCGACGAGACCCACGAAGGCGCGGTGAGCAACACCTTGCTGGCCTCGCTCGGCAAGCTTGGCCGGGATAACCTATACCTGCTGTCGGAAATGGAGGCCTATGAAGTCGAGGCGTTTGTCGATATCGCGCCCGACTCATTGCTTCATGCGGTGCAGGCCGACATCCTCAACCTCGAGGATCGGATCAATGACGAAATCACCGAGTCCAGCCACCACAAGCTGGCCATTGCCGCAGACGACCGCTCGCTGAGCGTCCATGCCTGCCATTCGCCGATGCGCGAAGTGGAAGTGCTGCACGACAATCTGTTGGCGATGCTGGCGGACACCCCTGATCTATCCCCCCGGGATATTGTGGTGATGGTGGCCGACATCAACAGTTACAGCCCCTATATCCAGGCGGTGTTCGGCAATGCGCCGGGCGAGCGTTACATTCCGTTCTCCATTTCCGACCGCAGTGCCGATCAGGAAAACCCGGCGCTACTTGCATTCCTGCGTTTGCTGGCCCTGCCGGAAAGCCGCTGCCAGGCTTCTGAGTTGCTGGAGCTGCTTGAGGTCCCAGCCGTCATGGCCAGGTTTGGTTTTGATAGCGACAAGTTCGAGCGGGTGAAGCTGTGGATCGAGGAAGTGGGGATCCGCTGGGGGCTGGATGATGACACGGCCGAAGAGTTTGCCTTGCCGCGCCAGCAGCAAAACACTTGGTTGTTCGGCTTGCAGCGGATGCTGCTGGGGTATGCCATGCCGCAAGAGGCTGGTTTGTACCAGGGCGTGCTGGGCTATGAAGAAGTGCAGGGGCTCGATGCCGAACTGGCCGGGCAGCTCGGCCTGTTCATCGAAACGCTGATGCACTACCGCCAGCAACTGGCGCAACAACAGCCGATCGCGAGCTGGATGACGCTGCTCAATCAGATGCTGGATGACTGCTTTGCGGTCGAAATTGACGGTGAGCTGGTGCTGAGGATGATCCGCGACAAGATCCAGCAGCTGGAGCAGCAGTTGGCCGACGCGGGTTATGATGCGGAGATCACCCCGGCAGTGATGCGGGATTACCTCAACGGCAAGCTATCGGGCGAGCGGGTTAGCCAACGCTTTTTGGCCGGCCAGGTGAACTTCTGTACCCTGATGCCGATGCGTTCGATTCCGTTCAAGGTGGTGTGCCTGCTGGGAATGAACGACGGCGTTTATCCTCGCTCTATCCCCCCAGAAGGGTTTGATCTGATGGCTGGTCGCGCCCGCCATGGTGATCGCTCGCGCCGGGATGACGATCGTTATCTATTCCTCGAGGCGATCCAGTCCGCTCAACAGGCGCTGTACATCAGCTATGTGGGGCGCTCGATCCAGGATAACAGCGAGAAAGTACCGTCTGTCCTGGTCAGCGAGCTGCTGGAGTACTGCCAGCAGGGTTACTGCCTGGCGGGTGATGAAACCCTGCCGGTCGATCAATCGGCACAGAGGCTGGTTGCCAACCTGACCCAAACCCACCCGCTGGTACCGTTCAGCCCGCAGTCGTTCAGCGGCGCAAACCACAGCTATGCTGCCGAATGGCTGCCGGTGGCCAACCAGGCCTTTATCGAGCCGGAAGCCTTCCAGTCGGCTCCGCTGGAGCCTGATTTGAGCGACGACAGGGCCGAGGGAGTCCTCGAACTGGCGGAGCTGGCGCGCTTCTGGCGCCTGCCGGTGCAGTATTTCTTCAACCGTCGTTTGAAGGTGTTTTTTGATGGTCTCCAGGGCGGGCCGGAAGACGATGAGCCGTTTGCCCTCGATGGGCTGGGGCGTTATCAGCTGCGTGAGGCCTTGCTGACAACCTTCCTCGACTGCCACAGACAGCAATCACTCGGCCGGAACACCTTCAGCCGCGACCAGGCGTTCGAACAGTTTGCCCGCTACCAGCAGGCGGCAGGCGGCTTGCCGGTGGCGCAGTTTGGTGAGCTGGAGCTGATGGAAGAGCGTGGCCAGATAGAGCAGCTGGCCGATAGCGTTGTCCAGTTTATGGCCCAGCCGCTGCCGGATGTGGAAGTGGATTGCGTGGTAACGGTTGCCGGACGCGGTATCCGGCTGCAGGGCTGGCTCAAGCATGTCACCCAGCAGGGCCTTGTTCGCTACCGGCCGGGTAAAATCCGGGCGCAGGATATTCTGGCCTGCTGGCTTGATCACCTGTGCTTGGCGGTGATGAAACCGAGCCAGCCGACCTACCTCATCGGCATTGATGGCCGCTGGCTGCTTGAGCCGGTATCGGCCCAGTATGCACTGGAGCAACTGGCCGTGCTTGTCGAAGGCTATGACAGTGGCTTGACCCAGCCGCTGCCGTATTTTCCAAGGACCGCCCATGCTGGGATCCTGGCCAGTATCGATAAGAAAGGGCAGTGGTGCAATGATGACGCGACCTTGGCAAAGGCCGAGAGCAAGCGGGCGGAGGCGTTCAACGGCGGCTACATGTTCGAGGGCGAGGGCAACAACAGCTATATCTACCGGGTGTGGCCGCTGTGGGATGGCGAACTGGCCGCACAGCTGCAGCAGTGGGAAGATCATATCCTGAAACCTGCGGTGATGCAGTTGCGAGAGGTGGAGCAGGGCTAATCGAGCAGTGGATAAGGCAGGGAGGTGTAGCGTGGCCGCCAGCAAATCATTATTGATTGTAGGGTGTTCGCTGTACGGCCACCGGTCCAGAGGTTGACCAAATTTCGTGGCTCAGATACTAGCGGACCGGTTGGGCGGAAACCGTGAAACGTCTCTCATATTGATAGATGGGTTAGTGCTGGAATTCGATATATTTATTTGAATTCGCGCTAGATCACAAAAAATAATTTCGGACGGCTGGGGTTTTGTAAGGAAACCTTGGCCCAGTTCACTGATAGGAATCAGCGTATTCTATGACTCAACAATCTCTTCTCATCACCCCGGAGCCGCTGGAGCCGATGTGCTTTCCGCTGCATGGTAATCGCTTGATCGAGGCCTCGGCCGGCACCGGCAAAACCTTCACCATTGCCAGCCTGTATCTGCGCTTGCTGCTTGGCCATGGTGATGCGCAGACTCGGTTTCCCAGGGAGCTGACGGTTGATCAGATTTTGGTGGTGACCTTCACCGAGGCGGCCACCGCCGAGCTGCGTGATCGTATCCGCCGCCGGATCCATGATGCCCGCCTGGCCTTTAGTCGAGGTAGCAGCGACGATCCGGTGATCAAGCCGTTGCTGGGAGATATTGGCGATCACAAGGCGGCCGCCGCCATTTTGCTGCAGGCCGAGCGCCAGATGGATGAGGCTGCCATTTTTACCATCCACGGCTTTTGCCAGCGGATGCTAACCCAGAATGCCTTCGAGTCGGGCAGCCTGTTCAACAATGAGTTTGTTACCGAAGAGAGCCACCTGCGGGCCCAGGTGGTCGCGGATTTCTGGCGCCGTAATTTCTATCCGTTGCCACGCAGTCTGGCGGCGGAGGTACGCAAACTCTGGTCGGCGCCGGGGGCCCTGCTGCCGGAGATCAACCGCTTCCTGTCGGGAGCGGAAGTTACCGTTCGCGCCCCGCAGCTGACAGGCAGCCTCGAGCAGGTACACGAGGAAAACCTGCTGCGTATCAATCATGTCAAGCGGCTGTGGCGCGACAGTGCCGGCGACCTGCATGACATCATTGCCAGCTCCGGGGTGAACAAGCGCAGCTACACCAAAACCAGCTTGCCCAAGGCGCTGGCGGAAGTGGGAGAGTGGGCCGAGCGGGATAACACAGGCTACCAACTGCCCAAGGCACTGGATAAGTTTGACCAGCAGGTGCTGCGAGACAAGACCAGCAAGGGCCAGCCACCGGAGCATCCGGTGTTTGTGGCTATTGGTGAGTTATTGGCTAACAAGCCGAATATACGCGATCCCTTGTTGGCCCATGCCATCAAAGAGTGTCGCCAGCTGCTGCTTGAGGCCAAGCAGCGCAAGGGGTGGCTGTCATTTGATGATCTGCTGACCCAATTGTCGGCGGCGTTGAGCCAAGATGACAGCGGCTTGCTGGCCGGTCGGATCCGCCACCTTTTCCCGGTGGCGATGATCGATGAATTCCAGGATACCGACCCGCTCCAGTACAGTATTTTCAGCACGATTTATGGTGAGCAGCGTCAGGCGCCTGAACTGCCGGAAGGCGAGCTCGGCCCTTGCGGCCTGTTTATGATTGGTGATCCCAAGCAGGCCATCTACGCCTTTCGCGGCGCCGATATTTTTACCTATATCCAGGCTCGCCGCCAGGTGACCGCCCACTATACCCTAGGTACCAACTGGCGCTCGACCGCCGAAATGGTCGGCGCCGTGAACCGGATTTTCCAACATCCTGAGCGGCCATTTATCTACGACGAGGACATCACGTTCCTGCCGGTTGATCACAGTCCGAAAGCCCAGGGGCGCGGCTGGCAGCTTGATGGCATGCAGCAGCCTGCCATGTGCTTTTGGCATCAAGAGGCCGAGGAGCCGACCAAGAAAGGGGATTACCAGCAGGTGATGGCGGAGGCAACCACCGCCGAAATTCAGAAAATCCTTACCTTGTCACAGCAGGGCAAGGCGGTGCTGGTGGACGGCGAGCAAACCCGCCCGATCCATGCCAGTGATATTTCGGTACTGGTGCGTACCGGCAGTGAGGCGGCGTTGATCCGCCGTACCTTGGCCGATCAGGGCATTGCCAGTGTCTACCTCTCCAATCGTGACAGTGTGTTTGCCTGCACCGAGGCCGCGGATTTGCTGCGTTTTCTGCAGGCGGTACTGACCCCTGAAGATGATCGCAATATGCGCGCGGCCTTGGCCTCGAGCTTGTTTGGCTTGACGGCCCAGGCGCTCGATGCGATGAACACCAGCGAAAGCGTCTGGGAGCAATATGTGTCGGAGTTCCGCGCTTACCGCAAGCTGTGGCAAACCCGCGGGGTGCTGCCGATGCTGCGCCATATGCTGGCCCAGCGCAAGATCCCCGAAACCCTGCTGAGCCAAAACGGTGGCGAGCGCCGGGTCACCGATATCCTGCATATTGGCGAGTTGCTGCAGCAGGCGAGCCAAACCCTCGACAGTGATCATGGCTTGTTGCGCTGGTTGGCCGAACATATCGAAGCGCCCAATGGCAATGCCGATGAGCAGCAGCTGCGCTTGGAGTCGGATCGCAATCTGGTGCAGATCGTCACTATCCACAAGTCCAAGGGGCTTGAGTATGACATCGTCTTCCTGCCATTTGTCTGCAGTTACCGCGAGGCTAATACCGCGCTGTTCCATGACGATCAGAGCCAGCAGTCGGTGTTGGATATCGCTGCCAGCGAAGAGAGCATGGAGTTGGCCGAAAAAGAGCGCCTGGCAGAAGACTTGCGCCTGCTCTACGTTGCCCTGACCCGCGCGGTCTATGGCTGTTATATCGGTATGTCGCCGATCCGTAACGGCTTGAGCCGCAAGGAGCCGACCGGCCTGCACCGCTCGGCAATCGGCTGGCTGGTACAAAACGCCAAAGAGGGCGGGATGGCCGAGCTGGCCAGCGCTCTGGCTGCATTGGCCTCGCAATCCGAAGCTGTCACCGTGTTGCCGCCACCGCCCTTGCCCGACACGCCTTGGTTGCCTGCCGAGGAAGACAAGCCGCTACTGTCGGCATCGGTGTTTGACAAAGAGATTGACCGTAGCTGGTGGATCACCAGTTACTCGGGCCTGATCAAGCAGGGCCATAGCCATCATGATGCCTCTTTCGAGCTGCCGGGCTTTGATACCGACTCGTCGGGCGACGAAGCCCTGGGGGACGAAGACGTCGAGCCGGCCCGTACCATTTATACCTTCCCGAAGGGCGCGCGGCCGGGGACGTTCCTGCATACCCTGTTTGAGGAAATCGAGTTTACCGCACCGGTTGATAGCCCGGAAACGACCGGGAAGATCCTTGAATTGCTGCGGTTGGAAAACTACGACGAGGAATGGTTGCCGGTGTTGCAGACCATGATCCGCGATGTCCTGACGTGTCCGCTCGATGGCGAGGCGATACGGCTGGGCGAGATCGCACCGTCACAGCGCTTGACCGAAATGGAGTTTATGCTGCCGATCAACCTGCTGTCGGCCCCGCTGCTCAACAAGGCCATTGCCCGCCACGATAACCTGTCGGCCAAAGCCGGTGAGTTGGGTTTTGCCACGGTCAGCGGCATGCTGAAGGGCTTTATCGACCTGGTCTTCGAGCACCATGGCCGCTACTACGTGCTGGACTGGAAGTCGAACTTTCTGGGCGAGGAGCCTAACCTGTACCGGGGAGACATGCTGGACCAGGCGATGGTCGAGCATCGCTATGATCTGCAGTACCAGCTCTATGCGCTGGCCCTGCACCGCTTCCTCAAGAGCCGTAAGGCTGACTACAACTACGATGACCACTTCGGTGGTGTCTATTACCTGTTCTTGCGGGGAGTGAAGGCGGGCAGTGATAGCGGCATCTTCCGTGCCAAGCCGTCTCTGGCCCTGCTGACCGAACTGGAGACCTTGATTGACGGAGAATCCCCAGATGCTTAATCGCCTCGAAGCCCTTGTTCGCCAGGGCTACCTTCGCCCGCTGGACCACCAGTTTGCCAAATTTGTTGCCCAGGGAGGCAATCACTCGGCTGAGCCGCTTGTCGCCCTGGTGGCTGCGCTGGCGAGTTATGAACTGGGTCAGGGCCATGTCTGTGTGCGAGTGCCTCAGGTTGATCCTGCTCGGTTGTTTGGTTTGCCCGCCAAACTCAGTTTGCCGTTGGCCGACGGGTTGCCCGAGCCGCATTTATGGCTGGCGCAGCTGGCACAGTCCGAGGCCGTCTCGGATGGCAGCAGGCCCACCCCGCTGGTGATGGATGGCGATCGGATCTACCTCAATCGCTATTGGCAGTTCGAGCAACAGGTCGCCGAGCAGTTGCGCCTGCGGGCGCAAAGCGGCGAAGATGGTTTGCAGCCCGAGCTGATGGCGGCCAAGCTCAATGAACTGTTTGCCCGCGATTACCGCTACCTGTTTGCCGCCCTGCAGCAGCTGGCGCAAGCCGGAGGGACCGCACAGGATAGGCAGCGTGAAGTCTGTGACAAGCTGGATGTCGTCCAACCTGAAATGCTGGACTGGCCGGCGGTTGATGCCGTCCTCCTGTCGGCTGGGAGCGCTGAAGAGCTCGCGCCGCTGGACACCCTGGTGCCGGCCGGCAGCTGCCTCAACTGGCAGAAGGTGGCCGCTGCGGTCGCGCTGACCCGCCAGTTTGCGGTGATTTCCGGCGGCCCCGGTACCGGCAAAACCACCACGGTGGCCAAGTTGCTGGCGGCCCTGGTGACCCAGGCCATTCAGCGTGACGAGCGCGATGAACAGGGTGCCCTGCAGCTGCCGGATATCAAGCTGGTGGCACCGACTGGTAAGGCGGCGGCCAGGCTGACCGAATCGATTGGCTCGGCGGTGGACTCGTTAGCCGTCGACGAGGTAGTGAAAAGCAACATTCCGACCCAGTCGAGCACCATACACCGTCTGCTCGGGGCGATCCCCAACCGGGTCGCCTTCCGCCATAACCGCGACAACCCGCTGCACTTGGATGTACTGGTGGTGGACGAGGCCTCGATGGTCGACTTGCCGATGATGGCCCGCCTGCTCGATGCTTTGCCAGCCCACGCCAAACTGATCCTGCTCGGTGATCGGGATCAGCTGGCATCGGTCGAGGCGGGCGCAGTACTGGGCGATATCTGTGCTTTTGCCGAACAAGGCTACACCCCGGCTCAATCTCAGTTGCTCGGCCAGTTGACCGGGTTTGGCTTTGAGCAAGCGCATGCCGCCCCGTCGGCGATTGCCGATAGCTTGTGTATGCTGCAAAAGAGCTACCGTTTCCACGCCCAGTCGGGGATCGGCCTGCTGGCCAAGGCGATCAACAGCGGCAAGCCGTATCGGGTTGAAAAGGTGTGGCAGCAGGGCTTTCGTGATATCCAGCTCTATCCGCTAGGGGCCGAGGCCTACCAGGCAATGATCACCAATGTGGTCAGCTTCTACAGTGATTACCTCGAGGCGATCGACGCGGGTAAGACTCCGGGCGAAGTGCTCAAAGCATTTGCCCAGGTCCGTTTGCTGTGCGCGGTGCGGGAAGGTGATTTCGGTGTCGCGGGGCTGAACCAGCGCATCGAGCGGGCCCTGGCACGCAAGGGCAAGATTGCCCCGGGCGAAGAGACCTGGTATGTCGGCAGGCCAGTTATGATCAGCCAGAATGACCATGGCTTGGGGCTCTACAACGGGGATATCGGTATTGCGATGCACGACCGCGAGGCCGATCCGCTGACGGGCAACCGGGTGCTCAGGGTATACTTCGAGATGCCTGACGGCACTATCCGCGGCGTCCTGCCGAGCCGGCTGCCCGACCACGAGACGGTTTACGCCATGACCATCCATAAATCGCAGGGCTCGGAGTTTGCCGACACCCTGATGGTACTGCCGCCTGATTTTAGCCCGATCCTGACCCGCGAGCTGGTGTATACCGGGGTGACGAGGGCCAAGTCCAAGCTGTACATGTTTGCCACCAAGGATGTGCTCAGCCGCTCCGTGACCATGCGGACAGAGCGGGCGAGCGGCCTGGCGAGCTTGTTATCGTAAGCTGACATGACAGCAGAATGACAAATCAGTTTTGAGTGGCTACTGAGGTCGGTTGGAAGCGATTATCGCCTACAAGTCGAGGATCAGAATCTTGGAACGGCGCTGGAAGTTGTACAGCGCCTTTTTTGCCACCGGCAAACTGTCGACACTGGACTCGCTGAAGCCCTGCTCGCGGAACCAGTGCAGGCTGCGGGTGGTGAGGACAAACAAGTGGGCCAGCCCCATCCGCTTGGCCTGCAGTTTGAGCTGGCTCAGCAGCAAGGCACCGCGGTCGCCGTCGCGGAAGTCACGGTGGACGGCGACACAGGCCATTTCGGCCATCCGTTCGTCCGGGAACGGGTAGAGGGCGGCACAGCCGATGATAAGCCCGTCGCGTTCGATAATGGTAAACTGCTCTACTTCCTGCTCGAGCTGCTCTCGCGAGCGGCGGACCAGGATCCCGTCTTGCTCCAGCGGCCGGATCAGCTCTAGGATCCCGCCGATATCGTCAATCGTGGCCTGGCGGACCTGCTCGGCGCTCTCCATCACGATTTGGGTGCCGATACCATCGAGTGAAAACAGCTCCTGGATCAACGCGCCATCTTCTTTGTAGCTGATCAGGTGGCTGCGGGGAACCCCGGCCCGGCAGGCCGTGATGGCACCACGGAGGAAGCGGCCGGTGCCGCGCTCTTGCTGTTGCAGTTCGATAAGGCGTTGCAGGGCGTACTCGGCCTCGATCGGCAGCATTTCAGAAACAACCCCTCCCTCGGCGTCGAGCACCCCCTGCTCGGAGCAAAAGCCAATCAGCTTGTCGGCATTGAGCCTGATGGCCAGCTGGGTCGCAATTTCTTCCGAGGTCAGGTTGAAACACTCACCGGTGACCGAGCTGGCTATCGGGCCCAGCAGGACAATGGCACGCTGGTCGAGCTGGCGGTGGATGGCCTCGGTATCTATCCGCCGGATCCGCCCGCTATGGGCATAATCCACCCCGTCATCAACCCCCAGCGGCTGGGCAATGACGAAATTGCCGCTGACGATGTTAATCTGTGAGCCGGCCATCGGGGTATTATTCAGCCCCATTGAAAACCTGGCCGTAATATCCAGCTGCAGCTGCCCCGCCGCTTGCTTGGCGATTTCCAGGGCCCGCTCGTCCGTGACCCGGATCCCTTTGTGATAAGGGGTCTTGTAATTCATCTGTTTGGCCAGGCCGGAGATCTGCGGCCTGGCACCATATACCATCACGATGCGCAGCCCGAGGCTGTTGAGCAGGGCGATATCATTGACGATATGAGGAAAGTTTTCATGGGCGATGGCTTCCCCGCCGACCATGATGACAATGGTTTTGCCAATGTGGGCGTTGAGGTATGGGGCCGACTGGCGGAACCCTTTGACCAAGGCGGTGCTTCTGAACTTCACGGCTGGCTTTCCTTGTAGCTGTGTTGCCGGCTGGGCAATGAACGTACGAAATGATGAGGTAATAGTGATGTTATTGATGATTATGCGTTTTATGTCAATAAAAATTCAATGTTAAGGGAGCGGTTACTTCGTAACGCCCGGGTGATTTTTGGGGAGAAGATCCCGTTATTTAGCTTGGCCAATAGATAACTGCCGAAAATGGTTGGCATTAAGTTATATTGGCGGGGAAAAGCGCTATGTTTGAAGAGTTATGACCATTAAGCAAAAAACATCCTTGTTCACCCATCGCCGGATGAGTTCGGCCATGGCTATTGCCGCAACCGGCGCGGTGGCACTGGGGCTACTCCTGGCAGGCCTGTTTGATAATGCGGTAGCGCAAGAGAACAACTTGCCCAATATCTACGGGGTGTGGGTCGAGCAGGATGTCGCCCCTTATGCCGCCGATCGGTTTGAAATCCGACCGGAGGGTGTGTTTGTCGGTGGCCGCCAGGTCAATACCCAGTATCAATGGGATGGCAGCAAGCTGGAATACCTGAAGGGCGAGACGCGCTATTCTTATTCTTTTGTCTCCGGCCGGTTAATTCGCCAGAGCCCGGCGCACTATACTTCTTCTTTTGCTCGCCAGACCCTTTTAATCGAACAAACCCATTAGTTGATTGCCGCTTTGGGCAACTCCCGCAGCAACTGGTTGACCGGGATTTGCCTGAGCGCAACTTGCCTCATGATATCTGCGGTAGCAGGGCTTCCGCCCAAACAGCGTTGGATAGCCGCATTGATTTGCTGGGGGGGATTGCCCTCGCTGACCAGGTTCCGTATCCATTGGTATTCAATTGAATTGATGTTCAAGAGTGTGTCTTTACCGACTTTGAGAGGTGGGTGCATATGGCGCTTCCTTGCTGTTTAAAATGACGTTTTTGTTACGTTTTTATTAGTTACATGACTACTGTGACACAAATATGATAGGTGTGTCATATGGGTGCGGAATGCGAGGCAATTCAGACAAATTGCTGACACAGCTAGGAAAAAGATCGGGAAAAATAGTTGCTGGGAGTAACCACTGGTAGGCGGGAGTGCCGCAGTTGGTTACACTGATGAAAAATTGGATTCCAAACAAGACAATATAGGATTCACGGTGTTTCGAAAAGCAACGATTGCTCTGTTAATTATGGGTTTGGTGGGATGCGCCAAGCCAACTGATCGTGGTCAGCAATACCTGGACGGGGAATTTGATCAGGTACTCAACCAGGTTGAGGTTGTGGCGTCGGATAAGCCGAAAGACTTTAGCCGCTTTTCGGCGCAGATGGAGAAAGTGATTGAGCGCTCTCCGTCGATGGCGGGAACGTATCAGGCACTTTACCGCCAGGTAGAGAACTGGGTCGCAAATGGCGGCGAGCTGTCCGAGCTTGGCAACTACGGTATTGAAGTTGCCCAGATGGGCGGCGGCGACGGTCATGGCAACGTCATGTTTACCGGCTATTTCTCTCCGGTGATCGAGTTGCGCCATCAGCCGGATGAGGTCTACCGCTACCCGGTGTACGGCATGCCTGAGTGCGATGGCCAATGCCCGAGCCGGGCCGAAATCTATGCCGGGGCCCTTGAAGGCAAAGGGCTGGAGCTGGGCTACAGTGCCTCGATGCTTGATCTGTTCATGATGGAAGTGCAGGGCAGTGGCTTTGTCCACTTCGATGATAACGACGAGCTGCAATATTTCGCCTACAGGGGCAAGAACGGCCACCGCTACGTCAGTATTGGCCGTATCCTCATCGAACGTGGCGAAGTGCCGCGTGAGAAGATGTCGCTTAAGGCGATTGATGAGTGGGTAAACCAGCAGGACGAGGAGACGGTGCGCGAGCTGCTGGAGCAGAACCCGTCATATGTGTTCTTCAAGCCGCAGGACAACCTGGATGTGATGGGAACGGCGGGTATTCCGCTGCAGGCCTATGCGTCGGTTGCGGCCGACCGTGATTACCTGCCGATGGGCAGTGTGTTACTGGCAGAGGTTCCCCAGCTTGACGAGGCCGGAAAGTGGAATGGCCAGCATGTGCTTAAATTACTAATGGCACTGGATACCGGCGGTGCGGTGAAGAAAAACCATCTTGACTTGTACCATGGCATGGGTGCCCAGGCCGGCGTGGACGCCGGCCATTACAAGCACTTTGGCCGAGTGTGGAAGCTGGGCCTCCAGGGCTCGAAAACCGAGCAGCCTTGGCTGACCCAGTAAATAGATATCAACCGGTTGACTGGACAATTTCCCAAAGAGTGCGTATAAATCGCACTCTTTCTTTATGAATGTGTGAATCAGCGCGGAAAAGCCATGCGAGAACTAGATACCCCAGCATCAGACAATTACAACCAGCGTTTCGGCGGGACCCGCCGCCTGTATGGTAACAGCGAAGTGGAAATCTTCCGTGCCGCGCATGTGTGCGTAATTGGTATTGGCGGTGTGGGCTCATGGGCTGCAGAGGCACTGGCGCGTTCAGGGATTGGGGAGTTGACCCTGATTGATATGGATGATGTCTGTGTCACCAATATCAACCGTCAGATCCATGCGATGTCAGGCACGGTTGGGCAAAGCAAGATCGAGGTCATGGCCGAGCGTATCAAGCTGATCAACCCTGAGTGCAAGGTCAACCTGATCGATGACTTTATTACCCCGGAGAATGTGGCGCAGTACATCGACGGACGCTACGACTATGTGTTGGATGCGATCGATAGCATGAAGCCGAAAGCGGCATTGCTGGCCTACTGCAAAAGCAACAAGCTGAAAGTGATCACCACCGGTGGCGCGGGCGGTCAGATCGATCCGACCCAGATCCAGATCGCGGACTTGACCAAGACCATCCAGGATCCGCTGGCGAAGAAGCTGCGCGATACCCTGCGTCGTCACCACAACTTCCCGAAAAACCCGAAGCGCAAGTTCGGTATTGATTGCGTCTTTTCCACCGAGCAGTTGAAGTACCCACAGGCTGACGGTTCGGTGTGTGGCGTGAAGTCGACGGCAGAAGGGCCGAAGCGAATGGATTGTGCCAGCGGCTTCGGGGCGGCGACCATGGTAACGGCGACCTTCGGCTTTGTTGCGGTATCACGTATTCTGCAGAAGCTGGTGGACAAGCACCTGCCGAAATAAAGTTTGGTGTGGCTTGTGAATAGAAAAGCGAGGGTAATCCCTCGCTTTTTTTGTTGGTGCGCCGAGCATGGGCGCCGTTGTCAGTTAACCCTCTGCCAATGCCTTGATCTGCTCCACTATCGCCTTGAGCCCGTTGCCGCGGGAGGGACTGAGGTGGGCGAGAAGGTTGAGCTGCTCGAAATAGCCGTCGATATCGAAGGCTTCGATTTGCTGGGCATTCTTGCCTTCGAAGGCGGCCAGCACCAGAGTGATCAGGCCGCGGACGATACGCGCATCCGAGTCGGCCACGAAATGGAAAGTCCCGTCTTCCCGCTGCTGGTGGACGAGCCAGACCTGGCTTTCACAGCCACTGACCTTGAGCTGGTCTTGCTTTAACTCTTCCGGCATCGCTGGCAGCTTCTTGCCCAGCTGGATCACGTTGCGGTAGCGGTCCTCCCAGCCGTTGGCTTGGCCCATCAACTCTATGATCGCCTCACAGGTAATCTCGGTCCCAAAAGGGTGGCTTGGCAGCGTCATAATCTCTCCTAAAGCAGGCTGCAGGCTTTGTGCAGCGCGGCAACAAATTGGTCTATATCTTGTTGGGTATTGTACAGCGCAATAGATACCCGCAGGGTGCCGCTGACACCGAGCGCATCCATCATCGGGTGGGCGCAGTGATGCCCGGCACGAAGGGCGACACCCTGTTGGTCGAGCAAGGTGGCAATGTCCTGGTGATGGACGCCATCCACCACGAAGGAAAACAGGCTCGCTTCAGGCTGCAGGCCGATAATGCGCAAATCCTCGATGTCCTTGATCCCTTCGATAGCGCGCTGGCGGAGGGCCTGGATGTGATGCTCGGCACCTTCCCGGTCTATCCCCTGCAGCCAGTTGATGGCCGCGGCCATGGCCAGGCTGCCGGCGACATTCGGGGTGCCGGCTTCGAATTTGCCCGGCAGGGCGGAAAAGGTGGTGCCCTCAAAGCTCACTTTCTCCACCATCTTACCGCCGCCGTGCCATGGCGGCATGGCCTCAAGCAGTGCCCGCTTGCCATACAACACGCCGATCCCCGCCGGGGCAAAGATCTTGTGGCCAGAGAAGACATAGAAATCCGCATCGAGCGCTTGTACGTCGATGTGCTCATGGGCGACAGCCTGGGCCCCATCAACCACGACGATCGCGCCGGCGCGGTGGGCAGCCTGGATAATGGTCTCGACCGGATTGCGGGTCCCGGTCACATTGGTGACATGGGCGACAGCCACAATCTTGGTTTTCCCCGTCAAGCGCTGGGCGAATGTCTCCATATCCAGCGTGCAGTCGCTGCGCATTGGAATTTTGACCACTTTGGCCCCGGTCTGCTCGGCAACGATTTGCCAGGGAACAATATTGGCGTGGTGCTCGAGCTCGCTGACCAATATCTCATCCCCTGGCTGCAGGTTATTGCGGGCGTAGGTCTGGGCGATTAGATTGAGGGCTTCGGTCGCGCCCCGGGTCCAGATTATTTCCTTGCTGTCGGCGGCGTTGATGAAGTGCTGAACGGTCTCTCTTGCCTGCTCGAACTGTGCCGTAGCGGACGCGGTTAGGGTATGGCTGCCGCGGTGGACATTGGCATTGTGGCCACTGTAGTACTGCCGGATTGTTTCAATGACCTCTAGCGGTTTTTGGGTTGTGGCGGCACTGTCGAGATAGACCAGTGGCTGGCCGTTGCATTCTTGGGCCAGAGCAGGAAATTGCTGGCGAAGACGCTGGATATCAAATTGGGCAGTCATGGTGTGTCACATAGCAAAAAAGACAAGGGGGAGATCATGCGGTGAAAAACACATAAGGGCAAGTATTTCTCCGGTTGGTTCAATTATATCAAACTCATCACTTTTATGGCCTGTCGGCGGAGGACAAAAGGCGCGGGGGTAAGAGAGCCTGGCTGGAGGCAAAAAAAAAGCACTGCGTTGGGGCGCAGTGCCAAGAATTAATTTTGACAGACAGGTCAAAAATACAGGAAGTAAAATTGGTAGATTGACTACCTATCCGGCATAACCCGGACAATATGCAAACACAACATCGCAACTGTGCGGTCGGCCAAATGCCTGAGGGCGAAAAACTTGGCCTTGCTCACCGTTGCGGGGCAAATCATATGGTTTATGTAGCACTTGAACAATGGACAATTTATAATGTTTCCCATAAAAAAAACTAATGCAGGTTAAGTATGTCTAGACGTCTCCCTCCACTCAATTCATTGAAAGTCTTTGAAGCGGCGGCCAGAAACCTCAGTTTTACCCGTGCAGCGGAAGAGCTATTTGTCACACAAGCTGCTGTAAGCCACCAGATTAAAGCGCTCGAGGAATTTTTGGGGCTCAAATTATTTCGTCGTCGTAATCGCTCTTTATTGCTAACTGAAGAGGGCCAGAGCTACTTTCTCGATATAAAAGACATCTTTTCTGCAATCTCAGATGCCACAGATAAGGTCTTGGAACGCGGCGCGAAAGGGGCATTAACCATTAGTTTACCTCCTAGTTTTGCTATCCAGTGGTTGGTTCCCCGCTTGGCAGATTTCAATGAGCAGCATCCGGATATTGACGTCCGGATCAAGGCGGTGGATCTGGACGAGGGCTCGTTGACCGAAGATGTCGATGTTGCTATCTATTACGGCCGGGGGAACTGGCCTGGGCTGCGGGCCGATAAGCTGTACCAGGAGTTCTTGCTGCCGGTCTGTTCACCGATGCTCCTCAACGGCACCAAGCCGCTGCGGACGTTGGCGGATCTGAAAAACCATACCCTGCTGCATGATACCTCGCGCAAGGAATGGAAAAACTATGTTCGCCACCACGGCATCGAAGGCACCAACGTCAACCAGGGGCCTATTTTCAGCCACTCGACCATGGTGCTGCAGGCGGCGGCACATGGCCAGGGCATCGCGCTGGGCAACAACGTACTGGCACAGCCTGAGCTGGAGGCCGGTCGCCTGGTCTGCCCATTCGATGAAGTGCTGATGAGCAAGAATGCCTTCTTCCTGGTTTGCCAGGAGCGTCAGGCTGAAACCGGCCGGATCCAGGTCTTCCGCGACTGGGTGCTGGCCAAGGCTGCCCGCGAGCAGGAAGATATGCCGGACGTGGAAGACGAGCTGTAGGAGCCACAGGGACAATGTCGGAGACAAGTGTGACTGACTACATCATAGATATGCCGCCAAGCGGCACGTACAGCGCGACCTTCCTGTTTGCCCATGGCGCCGGCGCTGGCATGGATCACGAGTTCATGGCTGAGATTGCCAACGGCCTTGCCCTGAAAGGGATCCGGGTGGTGCGGTTTGATTTCCCCTATATGGTCAAGCGCCGTGAAGACGGTAAGAAACGGCCGCCAGACAGGCAGCCCAAGCTACTGCTGGACTTCCAGCGCCACATCGACGCATTTGCCCATGAGGGCAACCTGGTGATCGGCGGCAAATCCATGGGCGGTCGCATGGCCAGTCTGATCGTTACGGGTGTTGCTGATGAATCACCGGATGTGGCTAACTGCCAGGACAAAGTGAAAGGCGTGGCCTGCCTGGGCTTCCCTTTCCACCCGCCGGGCAAGCCAGAGAATTTCCGCGGCGAGCATCTGCAGGCGATGGCTCTGCCGACGCTGATCCTGCAGGGCGAGCGCGATACGTTCGGTACCCGCAGCGAAGTCGAAGGCTGGCACTATGCGCCGAGTGTGGAGGTGGCGTTCCTGCCAGACGGCGATCATAGCTTCAAGCCCCGCAAGGCATCGGGCCATACCGAGCCAGGCAACCGCCAGCTGGCGGTGAAAGCGCTGGCGGCATTTATCAACGCGTGTACGGCCAAGGAGTAAGGCATGGAAAATAAAGCAAGCCGCTGGCTATTGGTCTTTGCGGCACTGAGCGGGGCGGTGACCGTCGCGCTGGGCGCGTTCGCTGCCCACGGCCTGAAGGCTCAATTGCCGCCGTATCTGCTCGGGGTCTTCGAAACGGGTGTCCAGTATCAGGCCTGGCACACCTTGGCGATTATCGGTTGTGCAATATTGGCACGCATTCTTCCGTCAAAAGGGGTATCATACGCAGCCCTGTTTTTTGTGGCAGGGATCATACTCTTTAGTGGCAGCCTGTATGCGCTGGCGTTGACGGGTATCAAGTGGTTTGGCCCCATCACCCCGATGGGAGGCGTCTGTTTTATCATAGGCTGGGTAGCGCTTGCAGTGGCTGCCTGGCGTTCAGCTTGAGGGTTGAGAGTGAATCAAGTTCTGTTGTACTGCCGTCCCGGCTTTGAGAAAGAATGTGCCGGTGAAGTTCAAGACAAAGCAAATGCACTGGAGTTGTATGGCTTTCCCCGGGCGAAAAACAATACCGGCTATGTGTTGTTTGAATTTTACCAGCCGGGTGATGCGGACAAGTTTATCCAGCAGCAGCCGTTTTCCGAGCTGATCTTTGCTCGCCAGATGGTTGCGGTGATGCCGATGCTTGAAGATCTGCCGCAGGAAGATCGCATCTCGCCGATTATGGAAATGGTGGCGGACTTCCCTCGCTGTGGGGATCTGCGGGTTGAAACGCCAGATACCAACGAAGCCAAAGAACTGCTGAAATTCTGCCGCAAGTTTACCGTGCCGCTACGTCAGGCGCTGCGTAAGTCTGGTGCGATGTATGCCAAGGACAACCCGAAAAAGCCAGTGCTTCACCTGTGTTTCATCGCGCCGGGCTGCTGCTTTGTCGGTTATTCCTACACGACCAATAACTCGCCGTTCTTCATGGGGATCCCTCGTCTTAAGTTCCCGTCGGATGCGCCGAGCCGCTCAACTCTGAAGCTGGAAGAAGCGTTTCATGTCTTTATTCCGCGTGATGAGTGGGATGAGCGTCTGGCTGCCGGTATGTGGGGAGTCGATTTGGGTGCTTGTCCAGGCGGTTGGACCTACCAGCTGGTCAAGCGCTCGATGTTTGTCCATGCCATTGACAACGGCCAGATGGCACAGAGCCTGATGGACACCGGGCAGGTCAAGCACCACATGGTCGATGGCTTCAAGTTCGAGCCACCGCGCAAAAACGTCACCTGGATTGTGTGCGATATGGTCGAAAAGCCGGCCCGTGTGGCGCACCTGATGGGTGACTGGCTGATCAAGGGCTGGGCAAAAGAAGCGATCTTCAACCTCAAGCTACCGATGAAAGGCCGCTATGACGAGGTACTGCAGGATATCGAAAACCTCAAGGTCTACCTGATCCAGAACGGGGTGAAATTCAAGCTGCAGGCCAAGCACCTGTACCATGACCGTGAGGAAATCACGGTACATATCCAGCGTCTGGATAACCGCTCGCCGCATTGATTATCGGCAAAGTCATGAAACGCCACCTTCGGGTGGTGTTTTTGTATTACGCTCTTTGCTAACTCCCCGCCGTATAACGTATATCCTGCAAATTGAACCCTAGTACCAAGTCGGTTTTCAGAGATGCAACCTGCTTGGAGGCAATGGCCTCGCTGCGGCAGGCGTCGATTTTCTTCTGCCATTTGGCTGGTAGGTCGTCTGCCGCCAGAATAGCTTCGAGATTCGGGTAGAGGCTAAGCAGTTCGACTGCGGCCTTAGGGCCGATCCCGGTAACGCCGGGGATCTTGCTCGAGCTGATCCCGGCCAGTCCCCAGTAGTCTGGCAGTTGCTCGGGCTTGACGCCGAACTCCTTCTCGACAAACGGGCTATCAAGCCAGCGCTGTTGGAAGTAATCGCGGATCCGCAAGGTCGGCTGGAGCAGTTGGCAATAGCCCTTGTCGGTGGAGATGATCGTCACTTGCTGGCCGCGGGAGGCAACTTTCAGTGCCAGGGTCGCCACCAGATCATCGGCCTCGTCGCCGTCGGATAGCAGCGAGTCGATCCCCATGTCCATGAAGGCGTCTTGGATGATTTCCATCCCCGTCATGAGCTCTTCTGGCATTGGCTTGCGGCCCTCCTTGTAGTGCGGCAGCAAATCAGCCCGCCAGCCACGGTCTTCGCCGTGGTGATCAAACACCGCGACAATGTGGGTCGGTTGGCTGCTGCTGATGATTTTACCCAGGGCCTGACAGCACACCTTGGCCGTGTTGTGGACATCGGGCTCACCGTGCTGGGCAGCATGGACGCGACGGATCAGATTGAGGGCATCAATAATGACAAGGTGGATAGACGACATAGCGTAAACCGTGTAGCAGTAAAGAAAAAAGGGTCAACAGACCCTTTATTGTACGCATTGTTGCTGCGAATGTGCACCGCCATCTAGCAGGTGGCGGGGATTATTTCGCTATCGGTGGCAAAGCCGTGATGATTTCGTAGCAGGGCTCGTAACGGGTGCCCGGCAGCTTCATCCGCTGCTGCTCGACAAACTGGGTGAGCAGCTTGTCCATCCGTTTCATCAGGGCGATATCGCCGTTAATTTTAAAGCGCCCCTTGCGCTCGATTTCACGGATCCCTTCCTCCTTGACGTTGCCGGCCACGATGCCCGAGAAAGCTCGGCGCAGGTTGGCGGCCAGGTGCTCTGGGCGCTGGGACATGTGCAAGTCGAGGCTGGCCATCGACTCATGGGTTGGCTCGAACGGCAGCTGGAATTCCGGCGGGATCTCCAGTGACCAGTTATAGCTGTAGGCATCGCCGGTTGCCAGGCGGTGCTCTTTGATCAGCGGCATGGCCGATTTCATCACCCGTGCGACTTGCTCGGGATCATCGATGATGATCTGGTAATGCTGGGTTGCCGCTTCTCCCAGGGTGTCGCGGATGAAGCTGTCCAGCGTGCGGAAATAGGGTTCGGATTCTTTGGGCCCGGTGAGGACGACCGGCATCGGCTGGTCGGCATTTTTTGGCTCCATCAATATACCGAGGATATAGAGCAGTTCCTCGGCCGTTCCGGCACCGCCGGGGAAGATGATAATGCCATGGCCGACCCGGACGAAGGCTTCCAGGCGTTTCTCGATATCCGGCAAGATGACCAGCTCGTTGACGATCGGGTTGGGGGGCTCGGCAGCGATAATGGATGGTTCGGTCAGGCCAATGAAGCGGCTGTTGGGGAAGCGCTGCTTGGCATGGCCGATGGCTGCCCCTTTCATTGGTCCCTCCATGGCCCCGGGGCCACATCCGGTACAGATGTTGAGTTCGCGCAGCCCCAGCTCGTTGCCGACCTCGCGGGTATACTGGTACTCGACCGGGTTGATGGAGTGGCCGCCCCAGCATACGACAATGTTAGGATCTTCCCCGGAACGCACGGTTTGGGCGTTGCGCAGGACGCTGAAGACAAAGTTGGTGATGTGCGGCGAACTGGTGAGGTTGATGTCCTTGCGCTGCTGGACATGCATGTTGACGTATACGATATCTCGCAGCACGGCGAACATATGCTCCTGGATCCCGCGGATGATCCGGCCATCGACAAAGGCATGCTCCGGCGGGTTCATCAGTTCGAGCTTGATCCCGCGCTCGCGCCGCATCACATTGACATCGAAGCTTTTATGCCTTTCCAGTAGTTCCTTTGAGTTGTCGGAGTGGCTACCGGAGTTGAGTACCGCCAGCGAGCAGTTACGGTACAGGCGGTAGATATCACTGGAGGCCGTTGCTTTGAGCAAGTCGACTTCATGCTGGGATAGTAGGTCCATCGCACCTACCGGACTGATATGAGTGATCATGATTACCTCCCTGGTCATGACAAGGCGGCGGTATCCACTGGGTGTATTCATTTTAGGAAGAATCGGTGAATACTGCCGGGTGAAGCAGAAAGTAAACCGGTTGGGAGTACACTCTGTTTCCTGAAGATCAGTCTTATGTGTGAGTGAATTTTAAGTGACTGATATAGTTACCATACACAGAGTAGCCCGTTTTTACCAGCCATTGGTCGGTTGATGATTGTCGCGGCGATCAGAAAATCCAGAAAATCCGGTTGCTGCCGGCGTTGCGGGCACCGGAGAGGGCCTTGTCAGTCCGCTCGATGATATTGGCTGGGGTATCGTTACTCTCAAACAGGGTTGCCCCCATCGAGACGGTGATAGTGAGGTTACTGTCACGGAAGCGAAACGGCAGCTGGGCGATGGCCTGGCGGATTGCTGCCAGGCGCTGGTTGCGTTGCTCCTCACCCACATCGGGCAAAATCAGCATGAACGCATCATCGCCGAAGCGGCCGATAAAGTCGGTCGGCTCGAGCTGCTTACGAATGGTACGGGCGATAATTTTGAGGATTTTATCACCGGCCTGATGGCCATAGTGCTTATTGAACGAGCGGAAGTTGTCGATGTCGACCAGTGTTACGCATAGCGGGTGCTGGTAGCGCAGCCAGCGGCGGTACTCGTGCTCGAGACGTTCATTGAGTGCCGTGCGGTTGTAGACCTTGGTCAGGTTATCGAGGAAAATACGCTGCTCTTGATCACTCAGTTGCTGGCGGTAGTCCTGGGTCTGCTCGTAGAGGTGCTCGATTTTTGACTTGTTGTAGCTGAGTTGCTCCAGCAAGGCTTTTTCCCTTTTCTCTAGCGCTTTGTTGCGCTCGGCGAGCACTAGGAGCTCCTTGGTCAAATGGGTCAGCTCTGGACGCCAGCTATCGAGTTGTTTGTGGGTTTGCAAACCTGTTCTTATTGACTGGGCGATCTCGGCCAGCTCGTTGGTCATTTCGCCGCGGTGCTCATAGATGGTATGGCTTTGCTCGGCACTTTGCTGGGTGGTCTTGCTCAGGGTGCCGAGCTCACCGTTGACCGTATCGAGAAACTGCTGTGAGGTATGGCGCTCCTGGTGAGTTCCATCCATTACCAGCCGCAGAACCTCAAGGGCGATTTCCAGCAATGCGGAGGGTGCAACGCCTTTTAGCAATTGGTTACGGATCGTCAGCAGCTTGTCTCCGGCTTCGCCGTCGAAGTCGAGCTCGGTGATCAAATTTTGCAACTCGGTGGTCAGCTTCATCTGCAGATCTTGCTGGATGGCGGCAGGGCTGTTTTGCAGCCCTTTGGTCGCCACCAGTTTCAAGGCGCGCTCGTACAGTGATATCAGACCGAGGACCTGGCTGAATGACCCCGAAAGCGAGGTTGTTGGCTGGGCAAGAAGTTGATGAAGATCGCGCTTGAGCTGGGCTGGCAGGCCAGGGAAGCGGCGCAGGATCTCACTGCTGCGCTGGAACTGTTTGTCCAGCATCTCACGCTCTTTGGGCTGGTTTTCTCCCATCCGGTTGGCGAGCCGTTCAACCACCGCGATACGAGGGATCAGCTGGCTGATGTCTTTTTGCTGTTCCAGATCTTGGCGCAGCATGGCGAGTTTATCATCGAGCTCGGTGTCTAGCCCCCGGCAGGCAACAGATAGACGGCTGATCAGGCGTTTTAGGATCGTAAGCTCACGCCTTGACTTCAAAGAGGCGTCACGGTGTGAGAGTTGAGCTTGATCCAAACGTAGCTTCAATTGACTCAATTGCGAAGCTACGGCATTTATGTCTGTCACAGGGCTACAGCACGATCCATGGTGGTAAACTTGTTTCTTATCAGGTGGTTAAATAAATTTTCTATTTTCGATGCTAACAAAAACCATCGGCTAATTCATTGTTATCGGCCATGTCCCGAATATTTCCATCTGATTAACTGATATTTTTGTCAGAAACGTGATCATTGTTCCAGCTAATATCGCAACTTCCTGAAGTTTGTACTTTTACTAGCCCATTATGTATGCCTTGGATACATGAACGGCGGATATTGTCACTGGCAAAGCTTGCCGCAGGCGCTGCATCAATGGCACTGAGGTGGACCCATTGGCTCCCCGACTCCTGCTTGCTGATCTCCCTGGCGGCATTGGTGGCCATCAGGAGGATATCAAGCAGCTCGTGGTCGTTAATGGCGGTGTATGCCCTAGGCAAGAAAGGATATTCTGCCATACCAACTCTGACGCGGTTGTCGATATGCTTGTTCTCGAGGAAGCGGTCGACCAGCTGTTGCAGTGAGCCTGCCAGTTGATCTGGTGCCGAGTCGAGCCGCGAATTTGGCTCAATGTACAGGAACATGGCATCGGAGAAGTGGTACAGCCTGGCCGGTTCACAAATCTGCTGGTTGAGGTATTCGCCAAACTGGCGTTCGAGATCCAGCCCCTGCTGGTAGCCGTGTTTGAGGTAGATGTGCTTGAGGAAAGGCACCTCGAACAGAGCGAAGCGCAGGCGATCGCTCAGTGGCTCGTTGATGATCTCGCCAAGGTGCCATTGCTCGAAGTTAGCGCTGCTTTGCTGCAGGGAATTCGGCAGTTTGGCAGTCAGCATCCGCAAGTTTCTCAGCCCGCTGCGCGGGTGGGTATAGAAATCGGTCCGCAGGCGCAGTAGGCGCGCTTGCAGTTGCTTGGCGGTTTTGTGGCGTCTTACCAGTAGGATAAAGATCACGCCGCTGAGGCAGAACAGGAAGATGGTGACATTCTTCTGCTTGTACAGGGCCTTGCTGCTCTCAAACTGCTGGCGCTCCAGTTCCTCGAGGTGCAGCGAACGCTCAAGCATGCGCTGCTGCTGCTTGAAAACCTCGACATTGCTTCTCACCTGGGCTTGCTGCTTGGTGATGAAAAGTTGCTCGTAACGGCGCTGGCTCAGCAGGGCGTTGTAGTAATCGTTCTGCTGCTCGAAGGCACGTGACAGAAGGTTTTCCCCTTCCAGCTGAAGATCGCGGTTGCCAATTCGGCTGGCAGCCATCAGCCCCGTCTGCAGGTTGGTAATCGCCTCTTCGGGCTTGCCCTCGGCCAGCTCGAGCTCGCCTTGCAGAATCTGGGCCTCGGCCATGATTGCCTCGTTACCGGTCTGGGTGGCTATCAGGCGAGTGTGGTGGAGGTACTGCTCGGATTTCGGGTAGTTGTAGAGCTGCAGGTAAACCCGCGCGATGCTCAGGCGCAGCCTTGCCGAGCGGATATCGCTGTTGAGCTGGTTTTCCTGATCCAAGGCGTTGAAGTAGTGAACCAGAGCGAGGTTGAAGCGACCCTGCTGCTCATAGATAGAGGCGATCAGCTCCAGGGTCTTGGCCAGTGGCCGGCTACGGTCGTAATGCTCGAAGAACTCGCCGGCCTGGGTGGCATGCTCTAGGGCTTTGTCGAACACCTTGCGCTGCTCGAACAGCACCGCCAGATCGTAGTTGGCAACGGCGGTTTGGGCCTGGTCATCATTTTCGACGGCAAGCCAGTAGCCACTGAGCAAGCGATCCAGTGCAGTATCGTAATGGCCATGCTTGAAGTAATGCCTGCCGACCACCAGTTGGTAGTGGATCAGCTCGGCGGGATCATCAAGGTTGATCAGGAAGCGCTTGGCTTTGAGAAATCCCTTTTCCGCCTCGCTCTCGTGATCGGTTGCCGACTCGATGATCGAGCGCTGCATCAATGCCTGGTATTGCAGGCGCTTGATCTGGCTGTCGAGCATCAGGTGGCTGCTGGCGACGATGTCAGTTTCTACTTTGCTGAGCATTTTCAGTGAGCGGGCGTTATTTTTCAGGTTGCTCCAGTAGATATCGGCATGGATCAGCTGGCTCTCAAGCCGGCTGAATGTCAGGTTTTCCTCGGTGGATATATCTTCGGCCTGCTTGATAGCCGCAATGGCTTTGTCAGGGTGGTTCAACAGTGAGTGGGCCTTAGCGAGGATCTGCAAGGCATTGACTGTGCTCAGCGGGGTTCTTACCGAGTGGTCAGTTTCATCATTGATATGGACGCGGGAGGTTTCTTTGGGGGCACTTAAGCGACGCTGGTCGAGGTAGCGGGTCGTCATGGCCAGCGATTGCTCGGGATTGGTTTGGAGCAGCTCATTGGCTTCTGCCAGGATTGGCGTGGTAAAAATTTTTGCTTGTGTGCTGAACGAGATGATGCCTATGAACAGCAAACGGATCAGCCAACGGCTAGCAGACATACTTTCATGAACCCCAAAAAACAGTACCACCAATATTAATGGGTTAGCCTATCAAGTCCAGCAAAGTCTTCGATTTTGCGTAACTTATCCCCAAGTATCTTGAAGTTACTTGGGGATATTGCAAAGTGATTACTTTTTTGCACACTGGCTGAAAAGATATTTGCTTAGGTGATCACGCTGCCTGCTTATTGGCGCGCCAGACGGAAGTTATCGCTTGGGGTTTTGCCCATGTTGGTTCGGTACGGGTTGATGTCCAAACCGCCGCGACGGGTATAGCGGGCGTAAACCGTCAATAATTCCGGCTTACAGTACTTCATGATGTCAGTGAAAATACGCTCGACACACTGCTCGTGGAACTCGTTGTGGTCGCGGAACGAGATCAGGTAACGCAGCAGCTTTTCGCGATCGATCTTCTTGCCGGTATAGGAAATACGCACGCTGCCCCAATCTGGCTGGCTGGTGATCAGGCAGTTAGACTTTAGGAGGTGGCTGTGCAGGATTTCGGTGACCGTCTCTTCCGATGCGGCACCTTCTAGGTGCGATGGATCGAATTCGTAATCCGTAATTTCGATATCCTGATCGTCGATGCATTCGCCGAAGAAGTTGGCGATTGGCTGATTGTCGAAGTCAGACAGGGGCTGCACCGTGACATCAACATCGGCACCTGCGCACTGGGTCAGATCTTTTTGCAGGGTATCTGCAATCTGCTGCCAGTTGTCAAACTTAGTCTGGTTGAAGCTGTTGAGGTAAAGCTTGAATGACTTGGACTCGATCAGGTTAGGGCTGTTGGCCGGCAGGCGAACCTCACCGATTGCCACCTGTGGAAGGCCTTTCTTGTTTAGCCAAGACAGCTCGTAGAGTGTCCAGATGTCATAACCGGTGAAAGGTAGGTCATCGCCAAGGGACAGATCATCTCGGTTCAGGCTGCGAGGGACAGGCTGGAGGAGAGAGGGGTCATACTGGTCTTTGTATTCCGTCGTTTTACCTAGGGTCAAACCGGCTAATTCTTTCGCGTCTTGATATTTGCTCATACTGTCCTGGACACACTTGGATTAGAATAGCCAAAGTTTACTTAATCTTTTGAGAGGTTGCGAATGAATCATCCCGTTGCAGCGGCGTTATCTGAATTTTCTTCCCGTTTTTTGCAGGCATGGTGTGATGCAGGTCAAGGTTTTCCCCGAAGTGATGACCTGGTGGGGTTATCATCACCTTGCGTGAAGGCCGATGATGGCTACGAAGTGACTTGGCAACCGGTTGCTCGCTCGCCGATGGGGGATCTTGCCGGTGTCGAGAAAGGGATCGAGCTTCGCCTACACGAAGATATTGTTGCTTTCTACGGTGCCCAGTTCAGTGGTGACATGGCCGCAAAATTCCAAACCGTTACGGGTATGATTGAATTTGACTTGCTCCAGGCCTTCAGCGAAGACGATGTATTGCGCCTGCAGGAGAACATTCTGGGGCACCTGGTGACCCAGCGCCGCTTGAAGCTCAAGCCGACGGTCTTTATCGGGGCGATGGATTCCGAGAGCGAGGTGGTGTCGGTGTGCAACCTCTCCGGCGAGGTGATCCTGGAGACGCTGGGCAAGGACAACCGCGAGGTACTCTCGCCGAGCTTGGAGCAGTTCCTGGCAGCCCTGCAACCTGTGGTAAGAGCCGAGTAAGTTATGTACGTCGTCGAATTGCAATTTGAATGTTTTGATAACACCACCGTCGCCGCGGTGGATAGCGCCATCAACGGATTGATGGATGCCCTGCGCTATAACGGCCAGGTGCTGGGGCGTGAGTTTCCCATCGTCATGGACGAGGGCACTTTCAAAGTCAGGGCGGTGTGCCCTGAGCAGGACAGCCTGCACTCCCGTTTCCATAGCCCGCAGGTCAAAGCCGGCATGAACCGCCTGAGCCAGGCCAGCTTGCTGAGCCCCAAGGTCAAGCTGCTGGGCAGAGATCTGAATTCGGAAGCCGCGGCCGAGAATTTCTCGCCGAGCTGGCAGGTGATTTATACCACGTATGTTCACACTTGCTCTCCGTTACGCTGCGGGGATACCCTGATGCCGATCCCGCTCTACCGCCTGCCGGAGCCGACATTGAATGGCGATCACAAAGCGGTGATCAAGTGGCAGACGGAATGGCAGGCCTGTGACGAGCTGCAAATGGCGGGGGCGTGTCAGGCCGAGCATGCGGCCCTGCATGAAATTCGAGATGCCGACAGTGATATCTTCCGCCGGGGGTGGGACTTGCGTGGGCGTATTGAGTACATCACTAAGATCCCGACCTATTACTATCAATACCGGGTCGGTGGCGAGAGCCTCGAGAGTGAATTGAGCCGACCGTGTCCGAAATGCGGTGGCCAGTGGTGGTTGGATAAGCCGCTGCATGGCATTTTCCATTACAAGTGCGACAAGTGCCGTATTGTTTCCAATCTGTCCTGGGATTTCCAATAACAAAAAAGCGCAGTACCGACTGCGCTTTATTGTTTGTCTGGCCTAGCCCTGCCGGTTTTCCAGCTGTTCAAGTCGGGCGGTTAATGAGGCGACCTGCTGCTCCAAGGCGGCAATCCGTGCTTCGGCGGAAGGCTGCGGGTCGACTTTTTCAATTTTTGGGACTCGGGCGCTTGATTTCCAACTCTGCAGTGCCTTGATGATGAGCGGCATCGGCAGGGGATCGGCCAACCTCGATTTGATTAATGCCACCGAAGGCTCTTTGCCTTCGGCCACCAAACTTTCAATAGCCTCGGAAAGGGCTTGGGTAATTTCTGATGACATGCGGTTTCCTTGTTGCTGCCGGGTGTGGCGCTATTCTCCCTCATTCCAGCCAAGGGACACAATAGACCCATAGCCTGTTATTTTCTCAGCAAGGCATCGAGCTGATCGATAACTTCACACCAGTCGGCATCTTGCTCCTGCGACTCTTTGAGAAACCTTTTTTGCGCCGGCTGCCAGAAACTGGCTTCAGACAATTGCTCATGCTGGGCGAGCCGGTGCTCGGCCAAGAAGGTCTCGATAAACTCTTTGGAATTGTTCAATCCCAACTGGCTGAAGAGGGAGGCAAGGTTGTGGTTAAAGGTTTCCATGTTCACTCCTTGGCTAGCGCAATGTTTTTCCTAATTATAGAGAAATATTTCACGGCACCTGTCTTCGTTCATCTATCGAATATTCCTATTCATCTCGGACTCTTGTGAGAGATCTCTTACAAGGGTGTGGGATATTAAGGTGAAATAGTTGGTGAATAGGCTTATTGTTTAAGATTAAGGCATTGAATTGGTTGTTTTTTTTTGGCTGGGGGGGGCTGGGCAGATTGCTTGGCGCAACGGTTTTCACTGCGGTAACTATTTTGCCGGGGGAGAAAACCGTAATATTAACCCTGTCGGAAGGAACTGACGGAACGGAACAGGAAATAAGCCAAGGATATGGTTTGTCTCAGGATGAGACCGGTGTACTAGGATGGTATGTCGAACAAGGACTGTGAAGGGATCGCCGAGGAACGGCAAATGGTAGGTAGGAAGCTTGCCAGTCAGGATGACACAAGGACCACTTCAGGACGAAGTTAGGGACACCTCCAGGATGGATGTTGAGAGTCAGGACAGGATGGACTGACGGGTCAGGATGGCCACAGGATCACTTCAGGACGAAGTAAAAAAGGACAAGGCTGAAGGAATACAGCTGTCAACGGAATGATGCAGGGAGCACCACAGTAGCGGGATTGCTGCAAGTAAGACCTAAGGGCGCAACGCAAGTTGCGCCCGTTCTTTTTTGTGCTCCGCAATAAACGGCCCTATGGTGAAGAGCGGTTCTATGGCCCTATGGGTCAAGACCTCTTCAAGTTGAAGCGATTATTTTTGATTAATGCTGAAATCAATAGCTTGAAATCTTTTGCGGCTTGGGACACTTTCACAGCACCACTCTCAAAATAACAAAACAATGACTTATCCTGTACACCAGAGGATCAAGCCGGTTATATGTTTAACTAATCTCTGTAATCGAACTGAAACACAGAATAATCACCTTGTGAAACAAGGTGCAGTTATAGCCTTGTCCCCTTGTGAGAGATCTCTTACAGAGCTGTGAGAGTAATACAGGTTGGAACCGGATAAATCAGATGGGTTTGATTTCTTTTTCTTTTTAAATCAAAGTGTTGTCTTTTTTATTTTTACGGTGAATGTTATTCGTCAAGACATACCGGCCGATAGTCAATTGTATGAATCCGCAAAGCGCGTAGTATGACCCTTGTCGACAGGGAGTTGGCGCAGGAAATGGAAAGCAGAAGGAATCTGCAAGCCTAGGAAAGGCAGTGCTAGCAAGGCTGCTGGCAGACATGAAGTCATGGACACGGAATGGATACCGTCGGGGATCAGGATGATTGCCGTCAGGATTGAGTAGGACAGCTTTAGGATAAGCCGGAACACCTCAAGGATTGGGGTTAGGGATAGCGCTCTGGGATAGGGCAAGAGGACGGCTTAGGGACGAGTATCAGGAACCCTTCAGGATGAAGGTAGTGGACACCGCCAGGAAGGACGAGAGAGTCGCACATGGACAATGCGATGGGTCAAGGAACTACCAAGGACAACCCAGGATAGGGTTTAGGGATTACCGCTAAGGATTTAGAATAACAAGGATAGTCGCAGGGAGCACTGTCGTAGCGGGAAAGCTGCATGTAAGACCTAAGGGCGCAACGCAAGTTGCGCCCGTTCTTTTTTTGCAGCCGGTAAAACGTTGCCCGGAAGCGCGAAAACTTTAGAGGCTCGGGCTGGGTAGAGTCTGCTGTAAATTTCCATCGTGCTTTTCTCATCAGTGATACTCTGTCAATCTTGTGAGAGATCTCTTACAAACTCGTGGGAAATTAAGGTAACTGAAGCAGGCTTAAATCGCCAAGTTATCGTCTAAAGTTATGTATTTAAAGGTTGTTTATTGCTTTATGGTATATATAAAGCTAGTTGCAACAGTGTTTATCATCTGGAGGCGCTTCTTTATCCAGGCTGAAGGTGTAACCTTATAGGTGTCGGAAGGAGCTGACGGAACGGAACAGGAAACACCCAAGGATACGGGGAGTCTCAGGATGAGGCCGGTGTACCAGGACGGTATATCGAACAAGGACTGTGAAGGGATAGCCGAGGAGCGGCGAAATGGTAAGTAGGATGCTTGCCAGTCAGGATGACATAAGGACCACTTCAGGATGAAGTCAGGGACCCCGCCAGGAAGGATGTTGAGAGTCAGAACAGGATAGGCTGACGGGTCAGGATGGCCACAGGACAACTTCAGGACGAAGAATAAAAGGAATCTGCTGACGGATTACAGCAATTCAACGGATTGATGCAGGGAGCACCATAGTAGCGGGACTGCTGCAAGTAAGACCTAAGGGCGCAACGCAAGTTGCGCCCGTTCTTTTTTATTCCCCCGGCATCCGGTGCGGCGGCACGTGGATCGTCAGCGGGTGGAAGCCTTTCATCACAATATGCCCCTGGTAGGCGTCTTGGCCATCGGCGGAAAACTCAAACAAATAGATAGTATGCCAGCCCCAGCGGCCGTTGCGGTCACGCAGGCGGTGCTCCCCCCTTGCGGTATTAAGCAGTTGCAGCCCCAAGTGCTCGCAGCGTTGGTTGATGAAGTAATTGGCCAGCTCGGTTTGTCTTCGTTGCTGCCAGAACAAATAACCAATAATGGCCAGCAGCAAGATCCCCAGCAGATTTTCCATATCAACATATCCTTTTACTTTCCCCGGCTGGATCAGTCGGGGAAAGGCTTTATCAAGTTACTGAGCGCTTCGGGCGTGTTGCTGAAGCTTGGTGATAGCATCAATCAGTGCCGGATCGGCCTGGCCGTGCAGTACCTGCAGCATGATCCCGCGTAGCATCGGCAGCATGACCAGGTCGGCAAATAGTTGGTTGAACAGCGCCTGCTCGCCAGTTTCGGCAAGACGCAACAAGAAGCTGGTTGCCATCTGGGTATCGGTCAAACCCTGCCAGCAACGCCCCGCTACCGCGACCAACACTTCCGGATGGCATAGCGCAGAATGGGCCAGCAATTTTTCTAGTTGCCGACGAAGCAGCGAGGTTTCGGCGCCGGAGAGGGCGCGGATTAATGCCGAGACCAAAAATAGATCAGGGGTGTTGACCGAGGTCTCTTCGTCAAGGCGCTCGGCTAAACGCGTTGCCAGTGGTTCCGGTAGCTGGCAATGCTCTAGGCAGCCGAGTAAGGCATACAGCGGCGTCAGCGGTAGGTTGTTGACCGCTTTTCGCAGCAAAGTCGCATTGTTTTCCTGCTTGATGCGGGCACAGACATCGGCTAGGCCCTGCAGGCCGACACCTTGCCATTTGTCCCAGCCCAGCTCGCCGGTGAGATAATGCTGGGCGTGTTCGTAGTATTGGCTGGCTGGCAAGGCCAGCTGGCTGCGGAGCTGGGCATGGAAGATCGCCATCTTGTCATCGCTCGGCTTGAAGGTATACGGGTTGGCAGCCAGCTTTTCCTGCTCTTCTTCGGTCGGGGTGCTATTGAGGGTAGCGCCCATGGCTTCGATGACGTACTTGATGAAATCCCCCACGGCGGCTTGTTTGAGCAGACCGCGTTCGTCAAGCGGCAGGCGCAAAAACCAGATCCACGGTGGGTTGCCGGCTTGCCAGAAGGAAATAGACAGGTGGGCATGCTGCTGCAGGGGCCATGGATAGGGCTGGCGGTTGTCTTCCACTGCCTTGAATTGCTCGACGTCGATCTCGTTGACCCGGCGACCAAGGTCGAAAATTTTGTACTGGCAACCGGCATTGTCTAAGAGTTGGGTAAGGGTATGAAAATTATCCATGGGCAGTCTCAGTGCTCCTCAATCAAGGACAACGAGTATATACCAAACCTCCTTGTCGATGACACTTTCTCGCTTGGCTGCCGCTATGGTTGCCTTGGGCTCGCGTTGCGGAGGTGGTATCCTTCGCCCCCTTAATCCGGACAATCCCTTATTTCGTAGATATTCATTGTAGAGGTCACGTGATGGATAGAGCCCGTCATTGCCATCAATTATTGGAAAAACTTGCCACAGTGTTGCAGGAGAATGGTTATTGGGAGACCAAGTCGCCCTCGGTTGAGGCGCTGAGCAGCAGCCAGCCGTTTGCCATTGATACCCTGCGCTGTGAGCAATGGCTCCAGTGGGTTTTTATCCCTAAGCTTAGCCACCTGATCGCGATGAATATGGCATTGCCTGCCGCCTTTGAAATTTCCCCCTATGTTGAGGAAGCGATGAAAGAAGCCAAGGGCCTGGTGGCTATCTTGGCGGTAACCCGTGAACTTGACCAATTATTTAAGAGTAAATAGTGATGGAACTCGAGATCCTTTACCGCGATGAATACCTGGTCGCTGTCAACAAGCCTGCGGGTATGCTGGTGCACCGTTCTTGGCTTGATCGCCATGAAACCGTGTTTGTGATGCAGACCTTGCGCGATCAGATTGGCCAGCACGTGTTCCCACTGCATCGTCTGGATCGTCCGACATCCGGGGTGCTGCTGTTTGCTCTGTCGAGTGAAACCGCGGCGCTGATGATGCCGATGTTTGCCGGACGTGACGTGAAGAAGACTTACCATGCCGTGGTTCGCGGTTGGGTCAAGGAGGCGGCGGTATTGGATTATCCGCTCAAAGAAGAGCTGGATAAAATTGCCGACAAAGATGCCGACCAGGACAAAGAAGCCAAAGATGCAATCACCGCCTATGCACCGTTAGCCAAGGTGGAGACCAATATTCCGGTCGGCCGCTATGCGACCAGCCGTTATACCCTGGTGGAGATGAAGCCGGAGACGGGGCGCAAGCACCAGCTTCGCCGCCACATGCACCACCTAAGCCACCACATTATTGGCGATGTGAACCATGGCGATGGCCGCCACAACCGGATGTTCCGCGACAATTACGACTGTCGCCGCCTGATGCTCCATGCCTCGCGCCTGCAATTGCAGCATCCGCTGACCGGGGAGGCGTTGGATATTCGTGCCGGTGTCGATGAGCCGTGGATGCGGGTGATGGATGCCTTTGGTTGGGCGGCGGCCTTGATGAAGCCTGACGAATAAACTTGCATCTAACCTCTTCAAAGACCACAGTTAAGTAACGTAGTTAACACAAAGGATGGTGTTGGATGATGGCAAAAATAGGTGTATTTGTCGGCTCGGTCTTTGGCGGGGCAGAAGAGGTTGCCCAAGAGGTGGTGTGCTATCTCGTTGGCGCGGGTCACCAGGTCGAGCTGTTCCTTGAGCCGACCTTGGAGGATTTTCTGGGCTACCAGCAAGATCTGGCGCTGGTGGTATCGTCGACTACCGGCCAAGGGGAAATCCCGGATAATTTACTGCCGCTATACCAGGCGCTCAATGACAGCTTCCCGTTGATGCCTCGGTTGCGCTACGGGGTGATTGCGCTGGGTGACTCAAGCTATGGCGAAGATCGTTTCTGTGGCGGCGGGCGCCAGTTTGACGAACTGCTGGCCCAACTGCAGGCCAAGCCGCTGACGGAACGCCTGGATGTCGATGCGTGCGTCAATTTCGATGCCTTGGAAGTGGCGATGCCCTGGGTCGAAGGCTGGGCCAAGCAGGCCGATGCGGCATAACTGTCTGTGAACTCTTCTAAAATGCCCCTAGACACGGGGCATTCTGCCGTACAGGAGCCTCGCGACCGCGGCTGGCAAGTAAGGTTCTAATCCATCGATCACTTCAGTTTTTCAAGATCCGCCTCGATCTCGGCGATCTTGTGGCTCACCACCTGCTCCAGATGGCGCAGGTCGCCGAGGATCTTCTTCTTGATATCCACTTCGCTGTGCTTTTTGTTGGTGATGCGGTCGAGCTCATCGATGATAAAGGTCAGGGTGCGGTTGATCTCGGTGACTTCCTTGTATTCCCGGCTGCCGCTGTTGACCATGACGGATTTACGCTGGCGGGGGAATTTGAACTTCACACTCTTAGCGAACAGTTCACCTTTCTGCTTGGCAAAGTAGATTTTAAGGATGTCGTTGGCTGCTTCTTGTCGCAGGCTGTAGCGTTCAATGGTGTCCGGCTTTTCGATGCCGATAGCGGAGAGGTTTGGGTACATACTGGCCTCTTGTCTCTGTTGTTATAGGTATTGGAATGGTTAACGTTGTCGCTATGGTTGGTTTTTATCAGGAGAGCCAGGCGTACCTGCTCTCCCTGCGTTGATGCGATTATTTCTTCTCTAGGCGCTCTATCAATGCGTCCCTCAGCTGCGCTTGCTGCTCGTCGCTCAGCTGCTCGCCGTCCTGGTTGGTGACGATGAAAAAGTCCTCGGCACGCTCGCCGATAGTGGTGATTTTGGCGGCTTGCAAGCTGATATGCTGGCGGGCAAACACCGAGCCGACCCTTGCCAGTAAGCCTGGCATATCCAGTGCAACTAGCTCCATCATGGTCTTCTTTCCAGACTTGGTTGGCAGGAAGTCGACGGTGGTTTTGACGTTGAAATGCTGAAGTTTGTAGGGTGGGCGCTTCCTTTTGCGATCCGACTTCATGTGGGTCAGGGCTTTAACCAGTGCCCGGCGGACGGTCTGGTGGCGGCTCTCCCCCAGAGCTTTGCCGGTTGGGTCGAGTACCATGAAAGTGTCGAGGGCAAAGCCGTCTTTGCTGGTCATAACCTGGGCATCATGGACACTGAGGTTCTTCTTGTCCAACTCGGAAACTACAATCGCAAACAGCTTAGATTTGTCCTGGCAGTAGACGAAGACTTCGGTGCCGCCCCGGGTGGGTTTTTGGCTGATCAGGATCAGTGGTTTGCTGTGATCATCGTGGTTGAGGATAGCCTCGGCATGCCAGGCGATTTGCTTGTGAGTATGGCGCAGGAAGTAGTCTGCTTTGAAACGTTGCCACAATACCTCGATATCACGCGGGGCAAAGCCTTTACTGCGTAACAGGGCCGAGGCCATCTGCTGGTTGTGGCGGATCCGCTCGCGCATATCCGGCGGATTCTCCAGGCCACGGCGCAGGGCTTTTTGGGTCGAATAGTAAAGTTCTGCCAGCAGGGTACGCTTCCAGCTGTTCCACAGATCTTGGTTGGTGGCGCAGATGTCGGCCACGGTCAGGCAGATCAGGTGATCCAGCCGCTCTTCGTCACGCACTTCCTTGGCAAATTCGGTGATCACTTCCGGATCGTAGATATCACGGCGTTGGGCAGTGACCGACATCAGCAAATGTTGGTTGACCAGCCATTTGACCAGGTTGGCCTCTGGCTTGGACAGCCCATGCTGGAGACAGAACTCGTAGGCATCGACGCCACCAAGTTCGGAGTGATCGCCGCCCCGGCCCTTGGCAATGTCATGGAAGATAGCAGCCAGTAACAGGAGCTCTTTCTTGGTAACCCGAGGGTAGACTTCACAGCATATCGGGTGACGGTCTCGGTTGGCCGGATCACTGAATTTATTGATGTTCTTGAGCAACCGGACGGTGTGCTCATCCACGGTATAGACATGGAACAGGTCGAACTGCATCTGGCCGACAATTTGGCTCCACTGCGGCAGATACGCTGACAATACGCCATGGCGGTGCATCAGCTTGAATGCCCGCTGCAGGCAGTTTGGCTGGCGGACCAGCTCCATAAACTTATCCCGAGCCGCTGGGATCTCGATCAGGAAGCGGTTGAGCCGGCGGCGGGCCGTTCGAAGCTGGCGCAGGGTAGGGGCGGCAATCCCTTCGATTTGTGAGTTGCGGGCAATATGGAGGAACATATCGAGGATGGTTTCTGGCCGGGCCTGGAACAGCGCCGGTTTGGTCGCCTCGATCAAGTGGCCGCGAAGCTGGAAATCCTCATCGAGGACGAGAGGCTCGGGAGCGGTACCTTTGTTGAGAATGGCCTGGTCGAACAGTTGCAGCAGCATCTTGTTGAGCTCGGCCACCCGACGCAAGGTGCGGTAGAAATCCTTCATCATTGTTTCTACTGGCCGGTTTCCTTCGCCTTGGTAGCCCAGTAGCTCAGCGACAGAGGCTTGGTGGCCGAAGGTCAGGCGGTTGTCATAGCGGCGCAGCTCGCAATGGAGGGCAAAGCGGATCCGCCACAGCGAGTCCTGGCACTCGACCAGCTCTCGGTATTCAGCGTCGGTCAAAAAACCGAAACGGCTCATCTCGAGCAGGCTGGTGGCCCCGAAATGGCGCCGGGCCACCCAGCTTAGGGTATGGATGTCACGCAGGCCGCCCGGGCTGGACTTGATATCCGGCTCGAGGTTGTAGGTGGTATCGTGGTAACGCGCATGGCGGGCCTTTTGCTCGTCCAGCTTGGCTTGGTAGAATTGCTCGCTGGGCCAGAAGCTTCCGTCATTAAGGCGCTCTTCCAGCTGCCGGTAGGTATCCTGATTACCGCATAGCCAGCGTGATTCCTGCAGGTTGGTCGCCACGGTCAGATCATCCAGACCGAACTTGATACACTCGTCAATGGTTCGGACGCTGTGGCCGACATCGAGCTTGAGATCCCACAGCTGGGTGAGGAAGGCACTGACCGTGCTGCCGGTTTTGTCGTCAATCGGTGCTTGGCTCAAGATCAGGATGTCGACATCCGACAGGGGGTGCAGCTCGCCGCGGCCATAGCCACCGACCGCGATCAAGGCCAGGCAAGGGTGCGCAGCCAGTCCCAAATGCTGCCACAGCCGCTCAAGCAACTGGTCAATGAAGCGCGAGCGGGTCTCGACCAGGTTTGTGACCGGGGTATGAGCCAGGAACTGGGCCTTTTGGTTGGCGGTAAACTGGTCAAGCTCAAGGCGAAGCTGTGCCGGCGCCATGGGATCAACTGGTTCGGTTGCTGGGTGAGAAATAGGATCTGTCATTGCCGTCCGTGCATAGTCAATACTCTTGCTATAACCCTATCACGGACAGGCATGATAGCAATAAAAAAGCCGACCCAAGGGCCGGCTCGTACTCTCTTAAGTCATGCCGTGGCGCGACTTAGTTGTTCATCAGGCGCGGAATTGTGTCATCACTGCGCAGAGTCAGTACTTCACAACCTGTTTCGGTGACCAAAATGGTGTGCTCGTACTGGGCAGATTTCTTGCCGTCGCCGGTATAGACCGTCCAGTCATCCGCGGCATCAACGGTACAACCGAATTTACCGGCATTGATCATCGGCTCGATGGTGAAGCACATGCCAGCCTTCAGCACGGTACGGTCGCCATTGCGGTAATGGACAACTTGTGGTTCCTCGTGGAACTCGTTGCCGATACCGTGGCCGCAGAAGTCTTTGACAATCGAATACTTGTTTAAAGGATTCTTCTTGTTGTTGTCCTTGATGAATTTCTCAATCGCGGTACCGATGTCGCCGACGCGGGCGCCGGGCTTCACTTTACGCATGCCCACGTAAAGGGCGTCTTGGGTCACGCGGCATAGGCGCTTGTCGGCCGGAGAGACATCACCGACCAGGAACATTTTTGAGGTGTCGCCATGGTAGCCGGCAGGGCGCACGCTCAAATCGGCATTTTCGTCGTCTGGAACGATGACTGTAATGTCGACGTTGATGATATCACCGTTTTTCAGCACGGCTGGCTTCATCTGACCGTTGCTACCCATCTCATCTTGGCTGGCTGGAATACCGTGGCACACGATGTGGTTGATCGACGTACAGATAGATTTTGGAAAACCGTGGTAATCAAGCGGGGCCGAGTAGGCGCCTTTTTCTAACGCATAATCATGACAGATTTGGTTCAGTTCGTCTGTCGTCACACCTTCTTTGATGTGAGGTTCGATCATTTCTAGCACTTCAGCCGCCAAACGGCCGGCAGCGCGCATTTTTTCGATCTCTTCAGCCGTTTTGATCTTGATGCTCATTCAGTCTTCTCTGTTTGGTTGTTACCTCTTCATTACATGGTAACAGTGAGGGGGCTGGATGGAAACCAAGTTTCAGTACAATCGCCGAATTGAAAACATTGGTGCTGGATTTTGGTTGCGAAAATATGGTATAAAGCGCGCCGTAATCGGGTAATTGGATTTCGATTCATTTACGTCGGTTGCACTAAACTTTTATTAATCACTCACACATATCGGCACATCTTCCGGGGTGCCCAGCAGTTTTTCGCGAAACTGTAACGCCTATGGCGTTGTCTGGGTCGGTAAGATGGGATATGTGGACGCCTAACCCCATAGAGGAATATTCAATGGCAACTGTATCAATGCGCGACATGCTTAAGGCTGGTGTTCACTTCGGTCACCAAACTCGTTACTGGAACCCTAAGATGAAGCCATTCATCTTCGGTGCTCGTAACAAGGTGCACATCATCAACCTTGAGAAGACTGTACCAATGTTCAACGACGCTCTAGCAGAAATCAACAAGATTGCTGCTCGCAAGGGTAAGATCCTTTTCGTTGGTACTAAGCGTGCAGCCAGCGAATCTATCAAAGAAGCTGCAGTTAACTGTGACCAGTACTACGTAAACAACCGTTGGTTGGGTGGTATGCTGACTAACTGGAAAACTGTTCGTCAGTCAATCAAGCGTCTAAAAGACCTTGAAGTTCAGTCTACAGACGGTACTTTCGACAAGCTAACCAAGAAAGAAGCGCTAATGCGTACTCGTGAAATGGAGAAGCTTGAGAAGTCTCTAGGCGGTATCAAGAACATGGGCGGCCTACCAGACGCTATGTTCGTAATCGATGCTGATCACGAGCACATTGCAATCAAAGAAGCGAACAACCTGGGTATCCCAGTATTTGCTGTTGTAGATACTAACTCTAACCCAGACGGCGTTGACTTCGTTATCCCAGGTAACGATGACGCAATCCGCTCTATCCAGCTTTACACTGGTGCTGTTGCTCAGACTGTTACTGAAGGCCGCAACCAAGACATCGTTGCTCAAGCTGAGCAAGACGGTTTCGTAGAAGCTGAATAATAGCCGCGCTCCTTTGAGCATCTTAAGTTACCTTGTGTAAACTAAGAATGGTTACCAGGGGCCGATCATGGCCCCTGATTTTTACACCAAGTATTCAAAACTGAGGATATAACAATGGCAACAGTTACAGCTGCCCTAGTTAAAGAACTGCGTGAACGTACTGGCGCAGGCATGATGGAATGTAAAAAAGCGCTTGTTGAAGCTAACGCTGACATCGAGCTAGCGATCGAAAACATGCGTAAGAGCGGCGCTGCTAAAGCTGCTAAGAAAGCAGGTAACGTTGCTGCTGAAGGTACAATCCTAATCAAAGACGCGAACGGTGTTGCAGCTCTTCTTGAAGTAAACTGTCAGACTGACTTCGTTGCTAAAGATGCAAGCTTCCTAGCTTTCGCTAACGAAGTTCTAGAAACAGCTCTAGCTGAGCGTCTAGACATCGCTGCTCTTCAGGCTAAGTTCGAAGACGCACGTATCGCTCTAGTTGCTAAGATCGGTGAAAATATCTCTATCCGTCGCGTTGAGTTCATCGAAGGCGAAAACGTTTCTTCTTACCGTCACGGCGACCGCATCGGTGTTGTTGTAGCTGGTAACGGCGACGCGGAAACTCTGAAGCACATCGCTATGCACGTAGCTGCTTCTAAGCCTGAGTTCGTGAACCCAGAAGACGTACCTGCAGACGTAGTTGAAAAAGAGCGTCAGGTTCAGGTTGAAATCGCGATGAACGAAGGCAAGCCAGCTGAAATCGCAGAGAAGATGGTTGTTGGCCGCATGAAGAAATTCACCGGCGAAATCTCTCTGACTGGTCAGCCATTCATCATGGAACCTAAGAAGTCTGTTGGCGAAATCCTTAAAGAAAAAGGCGCTACAGTTTCTAACTTCATCCGCCTAGAAGTTGGTGAAGGTATCGAGAAAGCTCAAGAAATGAGCTTCGCTGAAGAAGTAGCAGCAGTACAGAAGGGTTAATCCTTCTTGCTAAGAACTCCAAAGACCGTAGCCTAGGCTGCGGTCTTTTTACAACTCCGTATCTATATTTGTAAGCCTGGAAGGTAAACTAATGACCACGAATCCTAAACCGACTTATCAACGTATTCTGCTCAAACTCAGTGGGGAAGCACTGCAGGGCGAGGAAGGTTTTGGTATTGATGCACAAGTTCTTGACCGTATGGCTCAGGAAATCAAAGAACTGATTGAACTAGGTGTACAAGTTGGCCTGGTTATCGGTGGTGGTAACCTGTTCCGTGGTGCAGGCCTAGCTGAAGCAGGTATGAACCGAGTTGTGGGCGATCACATGGGTATGCTAGCCACCGTGATGAACGGTTTGGCAATGCGTGATGCGCTGCACCGTGCCTATGTGAACGCTCGAGTAATGTCAGCAATTCCTTTGAACGGCGTGTGTGACAACTACAACTGGGCTGATGCGATCAGCCAGCTACGCCAGGGCCGTGTAGTGATTTTCTCCGCCGGTACCGGTAACCCGTTCTTTACCACTGATTCGGCGGCCTGCCTGCGTGGTATCGAAATCGAAGCCGATGTTGTGCTGAAAGCCACAAAAGTTGACGGTGTGTTCACAGATGACCCAGTTAAGAACCCAGATGCGGTTCTTTATGATAAGCTAAGCTATCAGGATGTTCTTGAGAAAGAACTGAAAGTGATGGATTTGGCCGCATTTACGCTTGCTCGTGATCACGGCATGCCAATTCGCGTGTTCAACATGAACAAACCTGGCTCCCTGCGCCGCGTGGTAATGGGTGAGCAGGAAGGTACGTTGATCTCTAACGACTAAGTCTGCGAGTAAGTGACGCCACTTAATTCTTAGCGGGAGCGCCTAGGCTCCCGTATTTACCGAATCATTAAGGGTATTAATCGTGATTGATGCAATTAAACAAGATGCGCAAGAGCGCATGGGAAAAAGCGTTGAAGCGCTGAAAAACCAGCTGGCTAAAGTACGTACCGGTCGTGCCCATCCAAGCCTGCTAGACACTATCTATGTTGAGTACTACGGTGCGAACACGCCGCTGAAGCAGGTTGCTAACGTGGTAGCAGAAGACTCGCGTACGCTGGCAATCACCGTATTCGACAAAGAGCTGACGCCAAAAATCGAAAAAGCGATCATGATGTCTGATCTGGGTCTGAACCCAATGTCCGCTGGCACAGTGATCCGCGTGCCATTGCCGCCGCTAACCGAAGAGCGTCGTCGTGACCTGGTTAAGATCGTTCGCGCTGAAGCCGAGCAGGGCCGTGTTGCGGTTCGTAACATCCGCCGTGATGCCAACGCAGACGTGAAAGCACTGCTTAAAGACAAAGAAATCTCTGAAGATGACGACCGTCGCGCTCAGGACGATATCCAGAAGCTGACTGATGCAGCGGTTAAGGACATCGAAGTAATCCTAGAAGCGAAAGAAAAAGAGCTAATGGAAGTATAAGGCTCTGCCTTATCTGATGGCTTGATATGGTTTAGGGCGCTGTGCGTGCAGCACAGCGCTTTTTTTTGAGGGAGATGTATGGCAGAGCATACAATCGATACTGCACTTGGTATAGATAGCTTGCCAAAGCACGTTGCCGTGATTATGGACGGAAATGGTCGCTGGGCAAAGGCCAAGGGTAAGCCTCGAGTGTTTGGCCACAAGGCCGGCGTGGAAGCCGTACGTAAGACTGTCTCGGCCGCAAATCGTTTGGGCATTCAGGTTGTTACACTGTTTGCGTTTAGCAGTGAGAACTGGCGCCGCCCAGCCGATGAAGTCTCCTTGCTGATGGAATTGTTCATGACTGTACTTAGTCGTGAAGTGAAGCGCCTGCACAAGAACAATATTCGCCTGCGCATTATCGGTGACACCGGCCGATTCAGCGAGCGCCTGCAGAAGAAAATTGCCGACGCGCAAGCTTTGACCGCTGACAATACCGGACTGGTGCTGAACGTGGCAGCCAACTACGGCGGCCAGTGGGATATCTTGCAGGCGGCTAAGCAACTGGTTCAGCAAGCCGCTGAGCAGGGACTTACCGAATCAGATGTCACTGAAGAGATGTTGGCTTCAGGATTATCCACCGCAGGCCTGCCCGATGTCGACCTCCTGATCCGTACCAGCGGGGAATGCCGAATCAGTAATTTTATGCTGTGGCAGGCGGCTTACGCTGAGCTTTATTTTACCGAGCAGCACTGGCCGGATTTCGACGAAGACAGCTTTGCTGAGGCCGTGGCATGGTTTGTTAACCGCGAGCGCCGTTTCGGCTGCACCGGCGAGCAAATCCAAGCGTTAATGAGCGGATGATTTTTCGCTCGTCGGCGCGAATAGGATTATGTATTTTATAGGGCATCTGGCTATGGTCTCGATGCCTTTTTTACTGGTAACCGGATTACCCGAAACACCGTCGCCGATAGGCGCGGTTACAATAGAAAATGAGAGGACGCAGTTTGCTTAAGCAACGTATTATTACCGCAGTCATTCTCGCTCCCCTAGTTATCGCAGGAATTTTCCTTTTGCCTTTTCCTGCCTTTATTGCAGCCCTTGCGGCCGTTACCTTACTGGGTTTTTGGGAGTGGACACAATTTGTTGAAACAAAATCGCGTATTGTCGCGATGGTTATTCCGACCGTGGCCTTGCTGGCTTCGCTGTTAGTGATGCCAACCGATGTTGCCGCGCTGTCAGCTCTGGCATCGTCTCACCAGGCAATGTTGCTGGTTGGCGGGCTATGGTGGGTTGTCGCCTCGGCACTGGCGATTAGCTACCCAAGTAGCACCAAGTTCTGGTCATCTGTCCCCCCTCTAAAGCACCTGTTTGGATTGCTGACCCTGCTACCTTTCTTCTGGAGTGTACTGATGCTCCGCGCGGTCAACTACCTTGAAAACCCTTACCACGGCGCCAAGCTAGTGCTGCTGGTGTGTTTCTTGGTATGGGCGGCAGATACGGGGGCCTATTTCTCCGGTAAGCGTTTTGGTAAACACAAGATGGCGCCAGCGGTGAGCCCGAACAAGACAATTGAGGGCTTGGTCGGTGGTGCGATGTTAGCTGTGGCGGTAACCTGGGGCGGTGCGGCGCTGATGGGGATCCCGTTTGCCAGCCTGTCGAGCTTGTTGTTGATAGCGGTCGTGTCCGTTGTTGCGTCGGTGTTGGGGGATTTGGTCGAGAGCATGTTCAAGCGTGCTGCCGGTATCAAAGACAGTGGCAGTATCTTGCCGGGCCACGGCGGTATTCTCGACCGTATCGATAGCCTAACGGCCGCCCTTCCTGTTTTTGCCCTGCTGTATTTGTGGTTGGTGTAGACTAACCGCCCATTTCTGGCCGGCAGTGTGAGTCATTACTTACTTGTTTGCTGCCGGCTTGAGTGCCATGCTCAATTGGCCTGTCAATGATTGTATGTTGTTAAGTGATAGTATGCGTAAGTTAACGATTCTTGGTGCGACGGGATCGATAGGGGGCAGCACATTGGCTGTTGCCGCCCAGAATCCCGAGTTATTTGACGTTGTAGCCCTTGCGGCGGGCAGCAATAGCCAGAAAATGTTCGAGCTGTGCTGCCAGTGGCAGCCGAAGTACGCGGCCATGGCTTGTGAAAGTGCCGCTGCAGAACTGCGTATACTGCTAACACAACAGGGGATGGCAACCGAAGTACTGGCCGGTGAAACCGGGCTGTGCCAAGTTGCCTCGCTGGATGAAGTTGATACCGTGATGGCGGCGATTGTTGGTGCCGCCGGTTTGATGCCGACCATGGCCGGCGTCAAGGCGGGCAAGCGTATTTTGCTGGCCAACAAAGAGGCGCTGGTTATGTCCGGCCAGATGTTTATCGATGCCTGCCGCGAGTACGGTGCCGAATTACTGCCGGTCGACAGCGAGCACAACGCGATCTTCCAGAGCCTGCCAGAGCAAGTCCAGAGAGCGATGGGGCACTGTGATTTGGAGGCGGCTGGGGTTAGCAAGATCCTACTGACCGGCTCTGGCGGCCCGTTCCGTTATACGGAAGTCAGCGAATTGGCGGCGGTGACGCCGGCGATGGCGATTGCTCACCCTAACTGGTCGATGGGACCAAAAATTTCGGTCGACTCGGCTACTATGATGAACAAGGGGCTGGAGTTTATCGAAGCCCGCTGGCTGTTCAATGCCACCCGTGAGCAGATGGATGTGATAATCCACCCGCAATCGGTTATCCACTCCATGGTGCAGTATAAAGATGGATCTGTGTTGGCCCAGATGGGGTTGCCTGATATGAGAACGCCGATTGCCTGTGCAATGTCCTATCCTGAAAGAGTGGATGCGGGTGTTGCGCCGCTGGATTTCAGCCAGGTGGGTGAGTTTACTTTCCTCAAGCCGGACTTTGCTCGCTATCCCTGCCTCAAGCTGGCGATGGATGCCTGTTTCAGCGGTCAGGCGGCGACTACCGCCCTCAATGCCGCCAACGAGGAAGCGGTCGCGGCCTTTTTGGATAACCGCCTTGGCTTTATCGATATTGCCAGGGTCAACAGCCAAGTATTGGCGTCAGCACCGCTGGTTGAACCGACTGACTTGGAAAGCGTCATAGAGCTAGATAGAATGACTCGAGTTTTGGCACAGGAAGTAATACGTAAGGTAACGTTATGACAGGAATATTGTGGAACCTGGGAGCCTTTCTCCTTGCCCTTGGAATATTGATTGCCGTACACGAATATGGGCACTTCTGGGTTGCACGCCGCTGTGGGGTTTATGTCGAGAAGTTCTCCATCGGTTTTGGCAAGGCACTATGGCGCAAAGTGGGCAAAGACGGTACCGAATATACCCTGGCCATGATCCCGCTGGGCGGCTATGTCAAGATGCTGGACGAACGGGTCGAGCCGGTCGACTCAGACCGCCGCCATATGGCATTTAACAACAAGAAGTTATGGCAGCGCAGTGCGATAGTTGCGGCCGGGCCGTTAGCCAACTTCCTGTTTGCGATTGTTGCCTACTGGGTGGTTTATCTGATCGGCGTGCCTGCCGTGAAGCCGATTATTGGTGATATTGCCCCACAATCGATTGCTGCCGAGGCCGGAATTGAAAGTGGAATGGAACTAAAGACCATTTCAGGAATCAAAACCGCAGACTGGGAATCTGTCAACATGGCGATGATTTCCCATATTGGCGATAAAGAAATGGTGCTGACCGTGACCGAGCCAGGCACCAGCTATGAAATCGAGAAGCAGCTCGACCTGTCTAGCTGGTCGTTTGACCCGGAAAGTGAGCGCGTGCTTACTACATTGGGGATCACGCCATACTCGCCTAAAATTACTTTGGTCATTTCACAACTTGTGGAAGACGGAGCAGCAATTTCCGCCGGTTTGCGTTTAAATGACGAAATTATTGCAATCGGCGGAGAAGGTGTTACCGACTGGCAGCAGGTCGTCGATGCGGTTCGCTCTCATCCCCAGCAGGCGCTGGCGATGGAAGTCTTACGCGATGGTGAGCTAGTTTCGCTGACTCTGACGCCGGAAGCGAAGGCGTCGGGTGAAGAGCTGGTCGGCTACGCAGGGTTTGCACCAAAAGTAGAGCCATGGCCTGAATCGTACCGTATTAATTTACAGTACGGACCGGTTGAGGCGGTAGGTAAGGCTGCAGAAAAAACTTGGCAGCTAGTCACATTGACCTTCGATATGGTGACCAAGTTGGTGACCGGTGATGTGGCGATGAAGAATTTGAGTGGCCCGATCTCGATTGCCAAAGGTGCAGGAATGACCGCCGATTACGGGGTGGTTTACTTCCTCGGCTTCTTGGCCTTGATCAGTGTCAATCTGGGGATTGTCAATCTGTTGCCGCTTCCGGTATTGGATGGTGGGCATTTAATGTTTTTTGCCATCGAAGCGGTAACACGTCGTCCTGTTTCTGAACGTGTTCAGGATATAGGCTATAGAGTGGGCTCAGCCATTTTGGTTGCATTGATGGCTGTTGCACTATTCAATGATTTTACCCGCCTTTAATAAGAGCGTTTTAGCAAGGAATAATCAGAACAGTAATGGCGATGAAAAAACTGTTGGTCGCATCGCTACTGCTAGGCAGTAGTGTTGCGCAGAGTGCGGAACAATTTGTAGTAGACGATATCCGCTTTGAGGGTCTTCAACGTGTCACGCTCGGTGCCGCATTGCTCCAGATGCCGGTCAGGGTCGGAGACAATGTTGATGATGGTGATATTTCAGGAATGATCCAATCGCTGTTTGCGTCGGGTAATTTTGAAGATATCCAAGTCTTTCGTGATGGCAATACCCTGCTGGTCAAAGTGCAGGAGCGTCCGACCATTGCCAGTATTACCTTCTCTGGCAACAAGGCTATCAAGGAAGAGCAGCTGAAGGAGAACCTGGACGCCTCCCGTATCCAGGTCGGTGAGTCACTCGATCGCACCACCTTGAGCAAAATTGAAAAAGGGCTGGAAGATTTCTACTACAGCGTAGGTAAATACAATGCCACGGTGCAGGCTGTGGTCACCCCGTTGCCGCGTAACCGTGCCGATTTGAAGTTTGTCTTCACCGAAGGTGTCTCTGCGGAAATCCAGCAGATCAACTTTATCGGCAACGATGTGTTTAGCGACGATGAGTTGCGCAAGAAATTCAAGCTGCAGTCTGAAGTTTCGTGGTGGAACTTTTTTGCGGATAAAAAATACCAGAAGCAGGTTCTGGCTGGGGATCTCGAGACCCTGCGCTCGATGTACCTTAATAATGGTTACCTCAAGTACCGCCTTGATGCGACTCAGGTTGCCATCTCTCCTGACAAGAAAGGGGTGTATATCACCCTGAAAGTCGATGAAGGCGAGCAGTACAAGGTCAAGAACGTTCAACTGCGAGGCGATCTGCTGGGCAAGACGGGTGAGCTGGAAGCCTTGGTGGCGATCAGCAGCGGCGATGTCTATAACGGCGCGGAAGTGACGGCGCTGGAAGAAGCCCTGAAGCGCAAACTGGGCGAGCTGGGCTACGCTTACCCGCAGGTCAATACCCTTCCTGATTTTGATGACGACAACCAGGAAGTGACATTGATTGTCAATGTCGAGCCGGGCAAGCGGATCTATGTGCGTAACATTGGCTTTTCCGGCAACACCTCGACCAAAGACGAAGTCCTTCGCCGCGAGATGCGCCAGATGGAAGGCAGCTGGCTCAACTCACGCTCGGTTGAGCGCGGTAAGGAACGTTTGAGTCGGACCGGCTTCTTCGAAACCGTGGACGTGCAAACCGTCCGTGTACCGGGTACCGACGATCAGGTCGATCTGCAGTACACCGTCAAGGAAGCCAATGCCGGTAACATTAACTTCGGTGTCGGCTACGGTACGGAATCGGGGATCAGCTTCCAGGCGGGGATCCAGCAGGACAACTTCCTCGGCACCGGTAATCGCTTCGGCATCAATGCGATGATGAACGACTACCAGAAAAACGTCAGTTTGGAATACCGCGATCCGTATTTCACCCTCGACGGGATCAGCCTGGGCGGTAAGGTGTACTACAACGAGTTCGAAGCCTCAGACGCGAACATCTCGGACTATACCAACCAGAGTTACGGGGCTAGCTTGACCTGGGGTTTCCCGTTTGACGAGCTGAACTTCTTCGAATTCGGCTTGGGCTATGATCACAACAAGATCTCCAATACCCAAGAATACTACCAGATTGAGAAATTCAAGCAGATCCACGGCTTTGACCGCGGCGATAACGTCATTGAGCTGGATGACTTCAACTGGTCGGTATCTTGGACCCGAAATAACCTAAACCGCGGTTACTTCCCGACGGCCGGTAACCACCAGCGAGCCTCGTTCCGGATGACGATTCCGGGCTCTGATGCGCAGTTCTTCAAGGCTCAGTATGATGTCCGTCAGTACTTCCCGCTGACCGAAGATCACGGCTACAGCCTGCTGTTACGTGGCCGAGTCGGTTACGGTAATGGTTACGGGACGACAGATAACGGCAGCGATCAGCTGTTGCCGTTCTACGAGAACTACTATGCCGGTGGTTTCTCTACGCTGCGCGGCTTCCGCTCCAATACGGTCGGCCCGAAAGCGGTGTATCTGGACTACAGTGCGGGCGGTAACAACCCTGAGCTAATTGGCTCTGACGATGCTGCCGGGGGTAATGCCGTTGCGCTTGCCAGTATGGAGCTGATCGTTCCGACGCCATTTGCGTCTGATGAGGTCCGCAACCAAATTCGTACCAGTGTATTCGTTGACGCCGGTACCGTGTGGGATACGGAATATGACCTGCGTGATTCGGATGGCCGATACATCCAGGATTATTCCGATCCGTCGTTGATTCGTGCGTCTTATGGTGCAGCCCTGCAGTGGATGTCGCCAATGGGACCGCTCGTATTCTCGATTGCTAAGCCAATCAAGAAATACGAGGGTGATGATGAAGAATTCTTCACCTTCACGATTGGTCGAACATTCTAATTATTTGAGGAGATACCCTTTGAAACAGTGGATGAAAGCAGCTGGCCTTAGCCTGGTGATCCTATCGTCGTCATTTTATGCCCAGGCTGCAGAAGCCGCACAGAAAGTGGGTTATGTTGCCACAGGCCAGGCCATGGCCCAGCTGGCCCAGCGTTACAATGTGTCTGAAAAGTTGCGTAATGAGTTTAAAGATCGCATCGACGAGCTGCGTGGCATTGAAGGTCGCATGAAGACCAAAGTGGATAAGATCAAGCGTGACGGCGAGCTGATGAGCTCGAGCGAGAAGACCAAGCTGCAGCGTGAAATGCAGTCATTGGAGTCTGATTACAAACTGAAGGCCCAGGCCCTGCAGGAAGATCAGCGCCGCCGTGGTGCCGAGGAAGAGCAGAAGTTGGTACAGAAGATCCGCCTGGCTATTCAAGACGTTGCCAAGCGAGAAGGTTACGATCTTGTGGTGGATGCCAATGCGGTTCTTTACGCGAACCCGAAAGATGATCTTTCTTCTAAAGTGATTGCTGCCGTTAAGTAAGCTTGCCTTAACGTCTCAGAAAATTTACGTATAAGTCGAAAGGATGGGGGATACTTTGGTAAACTTCATGCTTTCGACTTGTTTTATTTGGGGCGGAAGGCCCAATAGCATACTGGTCTTACCAAGTGGAATGATATTCTGCGTCAACATAGGCATCTCAATATTGGGTGTCTGTTGTAACAAGATAGAATTACCGGTTGGTGGTAAATACCAAGCAGAGCCACACTCTGTTTAATATCCGTTATGCCAACACAGAATTAGAAAATAAAAGGTATCGAATGGCTGGAATGACTCTTGCTGATATAGCAGCTAAGCTGGGTGCGGAACTTCATGGTGACGGCACTGTAGTTATCGAATCTATTGCAGGAATGGCAACGGCTGGCGAAGGCCAGATCACCTTCCTGTCGAGCAGTAAGTATCGCAAGCAGCTGGCAGATTGTCAGGCTTCTGCCGTGATGCTCAAAGCGGCGGATGCCGAGGGGTTCGAAGGTAACGCCCTGCTGATGGCTGATCCTTACCTGGGTTACGCCAAAGTCGCCCAACTGCTGGATACGACGCCAGCGTCAGCAGCAGACATTGCGCCGTCGGCCTTTGTCGATCCTACCGCGGAGCTTGGCGAGAATGTTTCGATTGGCCATAACGCAGTGATCGAAGCCGGTGCGCGTATCGGTAACAATGCCCAAATCGGTGCAGGCTGTTTTATTGGTAAGAATGCCCAAATCGGCGCGGGAACCAAACTATGGGCCAACGTGACGGTATATCACAACGTGGTACTGGGCGAGCAGTGCTTGGTACAGTCAAGTACCGTGATTGGTGCCGATGGCTTCGGCTATGCCAACGACAAAGGCGAGTGGGTGAAGATCCCGCAGCTGGGCAGTGTCCGTATCGGCAACCGGGTAGAAATCGGTGCATGTACTACCATTGACCGTGGTGCCCTGGACGATACCATTATCGAAGATAACGTGATAATCGATAACCAAATGCAAATCGCCCACAATGTGCAGATCGGATATGGTACGGCCATGGCCGGTGGTACCATTGTGGCCGGCAGCACCAAAATCGGCAAATACTGTATTATTGGTGGCGCCTCTGTGCTTAACGGCCACATCGAGATTGCCGATGGCGTTACCATTACCGGTATGGGTATGGTGATGCGCAGTATTGAAGATAAGGGAATGTACTCTTCCGGTATCCCGCTTCAGCCAAACAAAGAGTGGCGTAAGACAGCAGCTCGTACCATGAAAATTGACGAGATGAACAAGCGTCTTAAAGCCGTAGAAAAGCAGCTGGCAGAAAAAGGCGAATAAGCCCTTGCCCATGACGACTTCAGCGGCCTGCTCGGCGGGTCGCTTTGCTTTTCTAGCACACCGTATTTTTACTATTTTTAGATAGGAATTCAGTTTTGACTAGCGAAAATAAAACGCTGAATATCACAGAGATCCAAGAGCTTCTTCCGCACCGTTACCCGTTTTTGATGATCGACCGCGTAACCCACTACGAAGAAGGCAAGACCCTAACTGGTATCAAGAATGTGTCGGTTAACGAACCTCAGTTCACCGGCCACTTCCCGAAAATGCCGGTCTTCCCGGGCGTGATGATCCTTGAAGCCATGGCGCAGGCTACCGGCTTGTTGGCATTCAAGACCTTTGGTGCGCCGGCTGAAAACGAATTGTATTACTTTGCCAGCGTTGATAACGGTAAATTCCGCAAACCGGTTGTACCTGGCGATCAGCTGGTTATCGAGGTCGAATTCCTCAAAGAGCGCCGCGGTATTGCTATGTTTAATGGTGTAGCGAAAGTTGATGGCGAAGTGGTATGTTCTGCTGAGCTCAAATGTGCAAGACGAGAGTTTTAATGATCCACGAAACTGCGCAGATTCACCCATCGGCGGTGATTGAAGACGGCGTTAAGATTGGCGCCAATGTTACGGTCGGCCCGTTCACCTACATCGGTAAAGATGTCGAAATCGGTGACGGCAACGAGATCATGTCGCATGTCGTGATCAAGGGCCCGACCAAGATCGGTAATGATAACCGTATCTTCCCGTATGCGATTGTCGGCGAAGAATGCCAGGACAAGAAGTACAACGGTGAGCCGACCCGGCTGGAGATTGGCGACCGTAACGTGATCCGCGAAAGCGTTCAGATCCACCGCGGCACCATTCAGGACAAAGGCGTGACCATTGTCGGCAACGATAACCTGCTGTGCGTCAATGCCCACATTGCCCATGATGTCGTGGTTGGCAACCACACCCATATCGGTAATAACTCTATTCTGGGTGGCCACGTCACCGTTGCCGATCATGCCGGTGTAATGGCGCTGTCTGCGATCCACCCATTCTGTACCGTCGGGGCCTACAGCTATGTCGGCGGTTGCTCGGCAGTGGTCCAGGATGTGCCGCCATATGTGCTGGCGCAGGGTAACCACGCCACACCGTACGGTCTGAACCTGGTCGGCTTGCAGCGCAATGGCTTTGAGAAGAAAGAGCTGCACGCGCTGCGCCGCGCCTACAAGGAAATCTACCGTTCAGGTAAAACGATGGAAGAAGTGAAGCCGGTACTGGCTGAGATGGCCCAAGAGTGGCCGTCGGTGGGCTTGTTCCTGGATGCACTGAACAACACCGAACGCGGAATTATTCGTTAAGATGACGAAGCCACTTCGAATAGGAATTGTCGCCGGGGAGATCTCCGGCGATATTTTAGGTGCCGGCTTTATGCAGGCGGTACGCCAGCGTTATCCGGATGCCGAGTTCGTCGGTATCGCCGGGTCGCGGATGCAGGCCGAAGGCTGCGAGACGCTGTTCGACATGGAAGAGCTGGCGGTGATGGGTATTGTCGAAGTGCTCGGTCGCCTGCCTCGGCTGTTCAAGGTCAAGGCCGAGCTGGTCAAGTATTTTACCGATAATCCGCCGGATGTCTTTGTCGGTATCGATGCGCCGGACTTCAACCTTCGCCTCGAGCGCAACCTCAAAGATGCCGGGATCAAAACCGTGCATTACGTCAGCCCGTCAGTATGGGCGTGGCGCCAGAAGCGGATCTTCAAAATCGAAGCGGCGACCAATCTGGTACTGGCTTTCCTGCCGTTCGAGAAAGCCTTCTACGACAAGTTCAACGTACCGTGTGAGTTTATCGGCCATACTATGGCGGATGCGATCCCGATGGAAACCGATCAGGCTGCAGCGCGACAGTTGCTGGGGCTTGAGCAGGACAAACGCTGGCTGGCGGTCTTGCCGGGTAGCCGCGGCGGGGAAATGGAGCTGCTGGCGCCACCGTTTATCGAGACCTGCAAACTGCTCAAGGCGCAGCACCCGGATCTCGGTTTTGTTGTCGCCTTGGTTAACCAGAAGCGCCGGGCCCAGTTTGAACAGGCATGGCGCGACACCGCACCTGAGCTTGACTTCGTGCTGGTCGATGATACTGCGCGCAATGTCATGATTGCCGCTGACGCAGTATTGCTGGCCTCCGGTACGGTGGCCCTGGAGTGTATGCTGGTCAAAAGGCCGATGGTGGTAGGTTACAAGGTTAAGCCGCTGACTGCGTGGCTGGCCAAGAAGATGCTCAAGACCAAATATGTGTCGCTGGCCAATATTCTGGCCGACCGCGAGTTGGTGCCGGAGCTGTTGCAAGACGATTGCACCCCGGCAAACTTGGCCCTTGAGGTGAACCGCTTCCTCGGGGCTGACAATACTGAACTGATGGCTGAATTTAGTCGTTTGCACCAGCTGATCAAGTGTAATGCGGATCAGAAGGCTGCAGAGGCGGTATTACAACTGATTGATAAGTAACATGAGTAAAGAACTAGAACCGTTTGAGTATCCGGTAGCAAGCTGTATTGCCGGTGTCGATGAAGTGGGCCGCGGCCCGTTGGTCGGCGCGGTGGTGACCGCTGCGGTAATTTTGGATCCGGCCAACCCTATCGAGGGGCTGACGGACTCGAAGAAACTGACCGAGAAGAAGCGCAACCTGCTGTTTGATGAAATCAAAGAGAAGGCACTGGCTTGGTCACTGGGCCGCTGCGAGCCGGAAGAGATCGACCAGCTCAACATCCTGCAGGCGACCATGGTGGCGATGCAGCGTGCGGTTGCCGGGCTGTCTGTCCAACCTGACTTTGTGCTGGTGGACGGTAACCGTATTCCTGAGCTGCCGATGGCCGCGCAGGCTGTGGTGAAAGGTGACTTGCGGGTGGCCGAGATCAGTGCCGCTTCTATCCTGGCGAAAGTGACCCGCGACCGCGAGATGGAAGCCTTGGATGCCGAATATCCGCAATATGGCTTTGCCAAGCACAAGGGCTATCCGACCAAGGCGCACTTCGAAGCGCTGGCCGAACATGGTGCTATCGAGCAGCACCGCAAAAGCTTCAAACCGGTCAAGCGGATCCTTGGCCTGGACTGAAGGCGGTCATAATCCTGCCAACCCGCGGATTTTTGCATCCCTCTAAAATCCGAGGCGTTAAAAGATGGTGATTAGAGTCAACAGCCATGGTGCTTTGGGCTATAATCTCCATCTTGTTTTTTGAACAACTCTATTCTGGTTAGTCATGGCTGAACCTCGTTTTATTCATCTCCGTGTCCACAGTGACTTTTCTATGGTAGACGGCTTGTCCAAAGTACCGCCGCTGGTGAAAGCCGTGGCAGGCATGGGCATGCCCGCAATGGCACTGACGGACTTTACCAACCTGTGTGGCTTGGTGAAATTCTACTTTGCTGCCCACGGTGCCGGCATGAAGCCGATCATTGGGGCTGACTTCAAGGTTATGTCCGATGAGATGGGCGAGGAGCTGTGTGACTTGACGGTGCTGGCTGCCGACAACGATGGCTACCAGAACCTGACCATGCTGATTTCCAAAGCCTACCAGCGCGGCCATGTCCAGCACTTGCCGGTAATGGACAAAGAGTGGCTGGTGGAGCACAAGAAGGGCTTGATCTTGCTATCGGGCGGCAAGAGCGGCGATGTCGGCAAGGCATTGCTCAAGGGCAACCAGCAGCTGGTTAACAAATGCGTCGAGTTCTACCAAACACATTTCCCGGATGCCTATTATCTCGAGCTGGTACGTACCGGCCGTGCTGATGAAGACGCTTATTTGCATTTTGCCATTGAATTGGCCGAGCAGGCAGAGTTGCCGGTGGTAGCGACCAACGATGTCCGCTTCCTGACGCCGGATCAGTTCGATGCCCACGAAATTCGCGTGGCTATCCATGACGGCTATACCCTGGCCGATCCGAGCCGACCGAAGCTTTACAGCGAACAGCAGTACTTGCGCAGCGAAGAAGAGATGTGCGAGCTGTTTGCCGATATCCCGGAAGCGCTGGAAAACAGTGTCGAGATCGCCAAGCGCTGTAACGTAACCGTGCGTTTGGGAGAATACTTCCTGCCGAACTTCCCGACCGGGGAGATGACCATCGAAGACTTCCTGATCAAGGAGTCGCAGGAAGGCTTGGAGCGCCGTCTTAAATTCTTGTTCCCGGATGAGAAAGAGCGCGCCGAGCGTCGTCCGGAATATGACGAGCGCCTTGATATTGAGCTCAAGGTTATCAACCAGATGGGCTTTCCTGGCTACTTCCTGATCGTAATGGAGTTCATCCAGTGGTCAAAGGACAACGGGGTGCCGGTGGGGCCGGGCCGTGGTTCCGGTGCGGGCTCTTTGGTGGCTTATGCGCTCGATATTACCGATCTCGACCCGCTGGAATTTGACTTGCTGTTCGAACGTTTCCTTAACCCGGAACGTGTTTCGATGCCCGATTTCGATATCGACTTCTGTATGGACAAGCGTGATCAGGTGATTGATCACGTGGCTGAGATGTATGGCCGTGATGCGGTATCCCAGATCATCACTTTCGGTACCATGGCAGCGAAGGCGGTTATTCGCGACGTAGGCCGTGTGCTAGGCCACCCGTATGGCTTTGTTGATCGTATTTCCAAGCTGGTGCCGGCTGAGCCGGGTATGACCCTGGCCAAAGCCTTCGAAGCCGAGCCACAGCTGCCGCAGGTGTATGAGGCCGATGAGGAAGTCAAAGATCTCATCGACATGTGTCGCGTCCTTGAGGGGGTGACACGAAATGCCGGTAAGCACGCCGGTGGTGTTGTAATCTCGCCAACGACGATTACCGATTTCGCCCCGCTGTATTGCGATGCCGAAGGTGCCAATCCGGTTACCCAGTTCGATAAGAACGACGTTGAAACTGCCGGCTTGGTTAAATTCGACTTCTTGGGCCTGCGAACCCTGACCATCATCGACTGGGCGCTGGGGATGATCAACCCCCGCCTGGAAGCTCAGGGCAAGGAGCCGGTTAATATTGCGGCGATCCCGATGGACGATGCTAAGTCGTTTGCCATGCTGCAGCGCTCCGAGTCCACCGCGGTGTTCCAGCTCGAATCCCGCGGGATGAAAGATTTGATCAAGCGTCTTCAGCCGGACTGCTTCGAAGATATGATCGCACTGGTGGCCCTGTTCCGTCCGGGTCCGCTGCAATCGGGCATGGTAGATAACTTTATCGACCGTAAGCACGGCCGCGAGGAAGTCTCCTATCCGGATGCCACTTGGCAGCACGAGAGCCTGAAACCGATCCTGGAGCCGACCTATGGCATCATCCTCTACCAGGAGCAGGTGATGCAGATCGCCCAGGTCCTGTCGGGCTATACCTTGGGTGGGGCGGACATGCTTCGCCGTGCGATGGGTAAGAAAAAGCCGGAGGAGATGGCCAAGCAGCGAGCCACCTTTGAAGAAGGGGCGGTGAATAACGGCGTCGACGCTGAGCTGGCGATGAAGATCTTCGACCTGGTAGAGAAGTTCGCCGGCTATGGTTTCAACAAGTCCCACTCTGCGGCCTATGCACTGGTTTCCTACCAGACCCTGTGGCTCAAAGCGCACTATCCGGCAGAGTTCATGGCGGCGGTAATGACCGCCGATATGGATAACACCGACAAGATCGTGGGCCTGGTGGACGAGTGCCACCGGATGAAGCTTGAACTGCTGCCACCGGATGTCAACAAGGGCCTGTACCGTTTCAACGTCGACGACAATGGAGCCATCGTTTACGGTATCGGGGCGGTGAAAGGGGTCGGTGAAGGCCCGATCGAAAATATCATTGCCGCGCGTGAAAAGGGCGGCCACTTCAAGGATCTGTTTGATTTCTGTGCCCGAATTGACACCAAGAAGGTGAACAAGCGGGTACTGGAAAAATTAATTAAATCCGGCGCGATGGACCGTCTTGGCCCGAACCGTGCAGCGATGATGGCGACGCTCGATGATGCCATTCGTGCAGCGAGCCAGCACCACCAGGCTGAAGCCTTTGGCCAGGCCGACATGTTCGGGGTGTTGACAGCTGCACCGGAAGAGGTGGAGCATGCCTATGCCAATATTCCGGAATGGCCGGACAAAGTGTGGCTGGAAGGCGAGCGCGAGACGTTGGGGCTATACCTTACGGGTCACCCGATCAATGCCTATGTGAAGGAGCTCAAGCACTACACCACCTGGCGCCTCAAGGATGCCCACCCGACCGGGCGGGACAAAGTTGTCACTGTCGCCGGGCTGGTGATTGGTGCTCGGGTAATGACCACCAAGCGCGGCACCCGGATTGGTATCTTGACCCTTGACGACCGTAGTGGCCGGATGGAAGTGATGCTGTTCTCAGAGGCTTTGGAACGCCACTTGGAATTGATTGAAAAAGATAGAATTTTGGTCGTTTCCGGACAGGTCAGCTTTGATGATTTCAACGGCGGCCTTAAAATGTCGGCCCGGGAAGTGCTAGACATCGCAGATGCGAGAGAAAAGCACCTACGCGGTCTTGCTATCTCGTTAACCGAGAGGCAAATTGATGAACAGTTTTTTGAACGTTTCAGCAAAGTGCTGGAACCGCACCGTGCAGGTACCGTACCTGTCAACGTGTACTATCAGCGCTCGAATGCCCGCGCCAAATTGACTCTGGGAACAGAGTGGCGTGTTACCCCGGCAGATCAACTAATCTCTGATCTCAAAATTTTGCTGGGTGATAAGCAGGTTGAGCTTGAGTTTAATTAAAATAGCCCATAGTTATCTGTTATAGATTCCCATAATTATGAGCAAAAGGACTGAAATGGTATGAGCCTGAACTTCCTTGAGTTTGAACAACCGATTGCTGAACTAGAAGCAAAAATCGAAGCACTGCGTGACGTTTCGCGTCGTGATGAGTCTAAATCGGTTGATTTGGATAAAGAAATTGAGCAACTGGAAAAGAAGAGCCTAGAGCTGACCAAGAAAATCTTCGGTGATCTAGGCGCTTGGCAAGTGGCTCAGTTGGCGCGTCACCCACAGCGTCCATACACGTTCGACTATGTCGAGAATATGTTTACCGAGTTCGACGAGCTGGCAGGTGACCGTGCGTTTGCCGATGACAAAGCCCTTGTGGGGGGCATTGCCCGCCTTGATGGCCGCCCTGTGATGGTGATCGGTCACCAGAAAGGCCGCGAGACCAAAGAGAAAGTGCTGCGTAACTTCGGTATGCCAAAGCCGGAAGGGTACCGTAAGGCCCTTCGCCTGATGAAAATGGCGGAGCGTTTTAAAATGCCTATCGTGACCTTCATTGACACCGCGGGTGCATACCCTGGTGTCGGTGCGGAAGAGCGCGGTCAGTCCGAAGCGATTGCGACCAACCTCAAAGAGATGGCCGGTCTTACCGTACCGGTGATCTGTAATGTGGTGGGTGAAGGTGGTTCCGGTGGCGCGCTGGCGATCGGTGTGGGTGACTGCGTGAACATGCTGCAGTACTCAACCTACTCGGTGATCTCGCCTGAAGGTTGCGCCTCTATCCTGTGGCGCGACTCTGACAAAGCGCCTCAGGCGGCCGAAGCGATGGGCATGACCGCTGAGCGCCTTAAGGAGCTTGAGCTTATTGACAACATCATCGAAGAGCCGCTGGGCGGCGCGCATCGCAATGTTGTCGAGATGTCGGCATCATTGAAAAAGCAAATCCTGGCAACATTGGAAGAGCTTGACCAGCTTGATACCGAAACCCTGCTTGAGCGCCGCTACCAGCGCCTGATGAGCTACGGTTACTGTTAAGGTGCTGAGCTTGCCTGTGCGCAAGGAAGTTTAGAAAATAACGGGTCAGCCCTTGGGCTGGCCCGTTTTTTATTATGGATTTACCTTTGCCGGGGCTGAGAAGGTATACTTTTGCTGTGTGTTAATTCGGATGTCGCTCAATGCTTTATGCCAACCTAGAAGCCAACCTTGCAACCCTGACGGACAAATCAGCCCGTTTCGTTCTTGCCCTCAGTGGCGGCATGGACTCGCGGGTGCTGCTGCATTTGATGGGGCGCTATTTAGAACGTAACCCAGCGGCATCCTGCAAAGCCGTCCATGTTCATCACGGCCTGAGTACCAATGCCGATCACTGGGTAGAGCTCTGTGCCGGGTGGGCCAAAGAGACGGGTATCGACTTGGTGGTTGAAAGGGTTTCTCTGGCTTTGGGCAAGCGGACAAGTGTCGAACAGCAGGCCAGGGAGGCCCGTTATGCGGCCTTGCGCACCCATATCCAGCCCGGTGATATCCTGCTGACAGCCCAGCATGCCGACGACCAACTGGAAACCGTGCTGCTGGCCCTGAAGCGGGGGAGTGGGCCGGCCGGGTTATCGGCCATGCCGCAATGCACGGCTTTTGCAACTGGCTGGCATCTTCGCCCTTTGCTTGACCAGCCGCGTGCTGCCATTGAGCAGTACGCCCACCAATACAGTCTTGAGTGGGTGGAGGACGAGAGCAACCGCGATGAGCGCTATGACCGCAATTTCCTGCGCCATCAGATCACCCCGTTGTTGCATGCCCGTTGGCCGGGGATCCGCAAAGCCGTTGCCCGCAGTGCAGCCTTGTGTGCCGAGCAGGAAGCCCTGTTACAGGAGCTGCTTGCCGAGCAGCTCAGTAAGGCCATCTCGGCCGATCAGAGTTTGGATATCGCCTGCCTGTGTGCGGACAAGCCGGGGAACGAGCGGCGGGCTAAGGCGCTGTTGCGCTATTGGCTTGCTGCTGTCGGTGTGAAAATGCCGTCGCAGGCCCAGCTCGATCAGATATGGTATTCGGTCGTGCTGGCCAAGCCGGATGCCAATCCCAAGGTGTGCTGGGGCGAGGTGGAAGTGCGCCGGTTTCGCAGCCGTTTGTATGTTGTCCGGCCATGGCCGGCTGTCTCCGGTGATGTGGTTCCGCTGCGGCTAAACGAAGTCAGCCCGCTACCTGCGTCATTGGGCTCGTTGGTGCTGGCGGAGTCAGGGCATGGGCAGCTGCGCCGTCCGCGGCCAGAAGAGCCGCTGTCGGTGCGCTTTGAGCCCGCAGGGCTGGAGGTCCAGCCGGTAGGCCGGGTCGGCAAGCGCAAGCTGAAGAAGCTGTTTCAGGAGTATGGGGTACCTAGCTGGCAACGGCGGCGGACCCCACTGCTTTTCTATGGCGAGGCGCTGGCGGCGGTGGCTGGATTGTTTGTTGTCGAGGCTTTTGCTGGCAAAGATTGTGATCTGATCTGGCACTACGAGCAGGAATAAGTGCACAATATCAATACTTAGTTTGGTATTTATTGTTGAAAAAAGGCACAATTTAAAGTGCTGAGTGTGTTGTCGTGCCAGCGTCACCCCGGAAGGGGGAATGGATAACAGAGATAATAATGAGGACCTGATGAAGAAAGTATTAGCTTGTGTAATGTTAGCGGCCGTAATGGCAAGTCCAGCGATGGCTGCGGGCGATCCGGTCGCCGGAAAGGCTAAAGCTGCAGTATGTGCAGCCTGTCATGGGGCTGATGGCGTAGCGGTGATTCCTGGTTACCCAAATCTCAAAGGGCAGAATGAGCAGTATCTGGTCAGCTCGCTGAAGGCATACAAAAACAAAGAGCGTAACGGTGGCATGGCCATGGTGATGCAGCCGCAGGCTTCCATGCTTAGTGACAACGATATTGCCAATGTCGCGGCGTATTTTTCACAAATGAAATGATCCCTGCGCCATCAGTAGCCGGTTGATCTCTCAGGCTACCTAGCACAACAGTTAACCACGGTCGCCCAGCCCTTTTCTTGCAAAGGGGCTGGGCGATTTTTTTATGGCTGAACGCTGTAAACTAATATTTCCATCTGGTTGATTATCTTTTGCCCAAATGATTACTCTGCTGTTGCGTTAAATGCCAGAACACATTATTGTACTAGCACGCTGATACAATAAAATTATCTAGGAGTCATTATGAGTAAACCATCCACCCTTGGAGGCGCGTGCATTATCGCCAGTGTCTGTGTTGGGGCCGGCATGCTTGGGTTGCCAAGTGCAGGTGCGGGTGCGTGGACGTTATGGAGCGTGATTGCCATTTCTTTCACTATGATCATGATGACGCTGTCTGGTTGGTTGCTGCTGGAAGCCCTCAAGCATTATGAACTCAAAGCGTCGTTCAATACCGTTGCCAAGGATGTATTGAGCGGAAAGGTCAATTTTATCAATAATTTGTCGCTGTATTTTGTGGGAGGGATTCTGCTTTACGCGTATATTTCATCGTCCGGTATGATTTTCAGTGAAATGCTGGGGGTGACGCGCGAGTTGGCTTCGGTCTTGTTTGTTGCACTCTGTTCGGCTTTTGTCCTGCACTCTACCCGCGCTGTGGACCGTATTTCCATGGTACTGATCCTGTTTATGATCATTAGCTTTGTACTGGGTGTTTCCGGGCTGGCTTCTAATATCAGTGTGCCAGTGCTATTTGCCCAAGGCGAAGGGGAAAGCGCTTACTCGGCCTATGCCTTAGCCCTGTTGCCGGTCGCGCTAACGTCATTTGGTTATCACCATTCGGTCAGTACCATGCGTGATTACTATCAGGATGAGCACCGTGCCAAAAAAGCCATCCTTGGCGGCACTCTGATTGCCCTGACATTCTATCTCGGCTGGGTGATCTGTATCTTCGGCAACCTGCCGCGTCAAGATTTCGGCCCAGTAGTTGCTGCTGGTGGCGGTGTGGATGCCCTGATGTCGGCACTGACATCAGCTATTGATTCAAACAGCATTAAACAAGCCCTGCATATCTTTTCTATTGCCGCGATTGTTTCATCATTTATTGGTGTTGGGCTGGGGGTGTTCGATTACTTGGCTGATCTATTTGGTTTTGCGGATGATAAGCAAGGGCGACTAAAAACCTGGGGTGTGACATTTGTGCCGCCATTGGTGTTCTCGTTAGTGGCGCCGTTTGGTTTTGTTGCGGCGATTGGTTTAGCCGGTGCGGCTGCAACGATTTGGACCTGTATCATCCCGGCGACGTTGGCAAAAACACTGCGTCAACGCGCACCGGAGCAAGAAGGCTTTGTGGTTCCCGGGGGGAATGCGACGATTTATGTGGTCATGGCATTTGGGGGGCTGACCGCTGCCTTCCACCTACTGGCAATGGCAAATATGCTGCCTGTTTTCAGGGGCTAGGCTAGCGCTAGGGTGAACATCTCGTCCTGAATGAATGGATAAAAAACGGAAGCCTTGGCTTCCGTTTTTTGTTCACTGCGGGCTGATTGCTCATTGATAGCTCTACGCCCCGGAGCTCGCTTGCTTACCTAAATTGTTTGGCATCTGGCAGGTAGTCAAAACCGGCACCGGCTAGCCTGGCAACCAGTTTGTCTTTGTCGATATCGTAGTATTTGACCAGGGCATCCAGATCACCGAACTCATCACGGATTTTCATGTTGACGATGCTCATCAGCATGACAGGATCCATAGTCTCGTATTTGTTCAAATCCATTACGCGTCCTCGTGGTCGCTCATCAGCAGGTTGGCGGCGGCAAAGGCTGCGCGTTCGCGGACTTCCTCTGGCAGCGTGTCGTTGGCTGCGATGTCATTCAGTGCCTTGACGGCGCAGTGAATCGCATTGGGAATATAGCCGAGCTCACCGCCGCCGATCTGCGCGTAGATCATACGTACTTGCTCGCAGCACTCGTAAATTTTCATAGTTTTGTCCTTCATAAACAGTGATTTCGGCAACTAACTAGCCATAGTGGGTTGGCGAAAGCATGCTTTAATATTGCTGGCGGGCAGCACCCAGATGTTGGCAGGTATTACTATACCAAAGACTGGCTGGGGACGGCAGAGCGGATTTAGCGGGTACGTTTTTGTTTGTATAGATGGCGATCAGCGCGGTCAACCAAGGTGATATTGGTATCGCCTTTCTGGTAGACGCTAAAGCCGCTGGAGCAACCTATTTTCAGGGTACGCAGGATAGCATCGTCTGCCATCAAGCTATCTAGCCGGCGGATCACATGAAGGGCTGCTGCGTCAGTCGCAGGTTGGAGTAGGACCGCAAATTCATCACCCCCTATGCGGTAGCAGCGGTCTGTTGCCCGAACTGATTTTTTCAAAAGCAGTGCGAAGTGGCGGATCACCTTATCACCGTCGGGGTGGCCAAACCGATCGTTGACCTGTTTGAAGTTGTCGAGGTCGAACATGGTCAGTACCAGGCCGATATTGCGTCTTTCGCTCATTGCGATCGCATGGCTGATATCTTGCTCAAAGCTGTTGCGGTTGCCAAGGCCGGAGAGGTAATCCCGCAGCGCCATATTTTTGACCCGGCGGTATTCTAGTGCACAGGCCAGCGGTCCGGCAAATAGACGGTGGTAGGTATGAAGCAGGTTGACCTCGTCTCTATCGAGGGCATAAGGGGTATGGTATTGCAGCTTGCCCAAGTCCTGCTTATTGAAACGGAGGATGAAGGTTTGCCGGAATTGCGTATTGGTACCTTGGCGGACGAGGGTGGTTGTATCATCTGAGTGCCAGGTTAACCTGTTGATATCTATCTGTTTTTCAATCTCCCTGATGAAGATATCAAACAATAAGTTGATATCCAGCTTCCCTTGGAGTTTTTGTAGCAACAGCAGGCGCTGATCAGCCCCAAGGGGTTTGGTCCTTGGTTTTGCATATTGGCTATCGGCCAGCTTGTCATTCCAGTGGAGAGGTTCCATACAGGCGTCAAAAAATTAATAGGGAACTTACTATAGGCAATTATTAAGCCATTTCAATACCTAAACTGAGTTTATATTATTAATTACCTGATTTAATTAAGAAACTGCGAAGAAGGGCTTCTTTTTCCTGGGTGTCTTCATACCCCATCTTGATCAGGGCATGGATGTAGGCGGGTTCGAACAGGATATAGCTGGTGATGGCAGCATCATCCTTGGGGCTGATACCGATTAACTGCATCAAACCGCGGGTCATGGGAGGAAGGTGGCAGTAGTACTTGCGGGCAAGGTGCTCAAAGGACCGGCTAGGTGACAGGTGGAAAGGCTCGATTTTCCTCAGCTTCTGCTTTTCCTGGATGGACGGCATACTGTCAATCAGCGCATTGATCCGGGAGAGGTTTTCCAAATCGGCGGTCAGGGTGTCACTGAAAATCGTATCCATCAGATGGCCACCCAGGGCTGCCAGCCCTGGCGCCCGGGTGTGATCGGGACTATCAAGCTTTTGGTTGATGAGATCGATGATCAGTATTTTATCCGCCCCCATTTTGAGCGAAGGGCGCAGTGGAGCCAACTGGTGGATGGAGCCATCCCCATAGTAGGCTTGGCCGATGCGGGTCGCGGGGAACACCAAGGGAATGGCGGAAGAGGCCAGCAGGTGATCGGTGGTGATCAGTGAGCGGCGTCCCTTCGACTTGGCCCTGTCCCACTCGTTGATGTCTGATTGGCCTTGGAAAAAACTGACGGAGTGACCGCTTTTGTAGCTGGAGGCGGTGATGGAAATGCCGTGGAGATTACCGGCTGCAATCTGCTTCTCCAGTCGGGAGTAGTTATTGACCTGGTTGAGCAGTTGGCGCAAGGGGCGGTTGTTGAGCAAGCCAAAAGGGGGGCGATCGTGGTGGTGGGCTTGCAGGCGAGCAAACCACTGGCTGATAAGGTAACCACTCATGCCGCGAGGCGTCGTCGCAAAAATGCGCCGGCTATGCAAGCGTGACCAGATCCATTCCAGCTTTTTGACCCCCAGACGAAAGCAGGAGGCGTAACAAGCGATTGAAGTGGCGTTGATAGCCCCTGCCGAGGTCCCGCAGTAAATACTGAACGGACTGTGGTGAACCCGTGGATACCATTCGGAAATGGCCTTGAGAACCCCGACCTGGTAGGCTGCCCTTGCTCCCCCCCCGGTGAGGAGCAGGCTGATCCGTGGCTTTTCCTTGCCCATAGCGCTCCTTTCTTTTTTTTCTACCTATAACTATACCCCTAATTTTCACACCTGTTGCAATTTTGCAGGGTAATAAGGTAGATAAGCTATTGGGCAGCAGGTAAAAAAAAGCCTCCGCAAGGGAGGCCTTTGGTAACTGAATCGTTTTTCGATTAAGCCAGTTTCTGCTTAACGAACTCAACGATATCTGCCACAGCAACACCTTCTTTGGTGCCGGCACGACGGTTTTTGTATTCCATCTCGCCGTTTTCTAGGCTGCGGTTACCGATCACGATAGTGTGCGGGATACCGAGCAGTTCGTGGTCGGCGAACATGACACCCGGGCGCTCTTTACGGTCGTCGAACAGGACTTCGATACCGGCAGCAGTCAGCTCAGCGTAGAGCTTCTCAGCCGCTTCCTTCACTTCAGCCGATTTCGCCATGTTCATCGGTACGATAGAGACCTGGAATGGAGCGATCGCGTCAGGCCAGATGATGCCGTTTTCGTCGTTGTTCTGCTCAATAGCAGAAGCAACCACACGGGATACACCGATGCCGTAACAGCCCATTTCTAGGATAACGTTCTTGCCGTCTTGGCCAAGCACGCCACAGTTCATTTTCTCTGAGTAGTTAGTACCCAGCTGGAAGATGTGGCCGACTTCGATACCGCGCTTAAGCTGGATCGTACCCTGACCGCATGGGCTTGGGTCACCTTCAACCACGTTGCGTAGGTCTTCTACCTGGCCAAGCTCAACATCACGGCCCCAGTTGATACCGAAGTAGTGTTTGTCGTCAACGTTAGCACCAGCGCCGAAGTCGCTCATTACCGCCACAGAGCGGTCAATGATGAACGGCAGTTTCAGGCCTACTGGGCCTAGAGAGCCTGGGCCTGCACCGATCAGGGCTCGGATTTCTTCTTCGGTTGCCATCTCAAGCGGAGAAGCAACTTCTTTAAGGTTTTCGGCTTTAACTTCGTTTAGCTCGTGATCACCACGGATGATCAGGGCAACAAGCTCTGCATCGATTTCGTCAGAGGCTTTAACGAACAGTGTCTTGACCGTTTTCTCGATTGGCAGCTCGAACTGCTCAACAAGCTCAGCGATAGTTTTCGCGTTTGGCGTGTCAACCAGCGTCATCTCTTGCGTTGGCGCAGCCAGCTCAGTAGCAGGGGCCAGGGCTTCTGCTTTTTCGATGTTTGCTGCGTAATCAGACTCGGTAGAGAAAGCGATCAAGTCTTCACCGCTCTCAGCCAAGACGTGGAACTCGTGAGAGCCGCTACCACCGATGGCACCGGTATCAGCCAGTACTGGGCGGTAGTCCAGACCCATACGGTCAAATGCCTTACAGTATGCTTCATGCATGGCTTCGTAAGACTTCTTAAGGCCTTCTTTGTCAATATCAAAGCTGTACGCATCCATCATGCTGAATTCACGGGCGCGCATTACACCGAAGCGAGGGCGGCGTTCGTCACGGAATTTAGTCTGGATTTGGTACAGGTTTAGCGGCAGCTGCTTGTAAGAACTCACTTCGTTACGCACAAGGCTAGTGATCACTTCTTCAGCTGTCGGGCTAAGTACAAACGGACGGTCATGGCGGTCAGTAAAGCGAAGTAGCTCAGCGCCCATCTTTTCAGAACGGCCTGTCTCTTCCCATAGTTCGAACGGCTGAACCACGGGCATCAAAGTCTCAACAGCACCTGCATTGTTGATTTCTTCGCGAACAATGTTCTCGACCTTACGTAAAACACGCAGACCTGTAGGCAGCCAGGTGTAAAGACCTGAAGCCAGCTTACGGATCATACCTGCACGAAGCATTAGCTGGTGGCTAACAACTTCTGCGTCATTTGGAGTCTCCTTCAGGGTAGAAAGAAGATAGTTACTGGTACGCATTGATGGTATCCGTTTGTTTAGATGAAAATAAGGAATGTGGGGGACAGGCCCCAGCCACCGATATAGGCGGTAACCGCATATACTACCAGCCAATTGGCCGTTAGCCAAAGGGATTGGATAGCCGCAGCGGGGAAATTGCCCTCAAACAGAGCCCCCAGGGTTATTTTACAATGGGTTTATCCAGTGCCGTAACGGTCACTACACCATTAATAACGGTGAATTTAACATTGTAGTCGAACAGGTGGACGGCATATTCCTTGGTATCGGCTTTGCCTTTTTTATAGGCTGGACGAGGATCCTGCGCCAGCACTTCGGTGATGACGGCACGCTGGCGTGCCAGTTGTTTCCCCTGGAACTGGCTCTCGGCCTGTTCGGAGAATACCACCGGCAGGGTTGCCGGCTCGCGGTCGGCGAAGCCGCCATGGGCCTGAGGCAGGCTGTCGGAATAGGGAACGTAAGGTTTGATATCGACAATTGGGGTTCCGTCGACCAAATCCACACCGCCAAGTTCGATGATGACATCACTACCTTGCTGGCGCACACCGATCAATTCCACCGCTGACATACCGATGCCATTGGGGCGAAAGGTCGCTCGGCTGGCAAATACCCCAATACGCTCGTTGCCGCCGAGGCGGGGAGGGCGGACAGTGGGGCGCCATCCTGCCTCGAGGTTCTGGTCGAACAGGAAGAGTAGCCACAGATGGCTGAACTGCTCCAGCCCGCGAACCGCTTCTAGGGCATTGGCCTCACCTTGCAGGACGATTTCGGAGCGGGCACTCGGAACCAACCCCGGCTGGCGAGGAACGGCAAACTTTTCTTTGTAAGGGGAGCGGACAATGCCGATAGGTTCGATTTGGTATGACATGGCAGTTCAGGTGAGCAATGTGTTATGGGTAATGGCGCAGAACATAGCATTATGGCGGGGGCAAAAAAAGCCCCGGCATGATGGCCGGGGCGGGATTTGCAGAGGTGGGATCAGGAAAGGAGGATATTACCAGCCTTTAACGACGCCACCCTGGAAGATTTCTTTAGCCGCTTCGTACACCACGTCTGACTGGTAAGCCTTGATAAACGTTTGCACGTTTTCAGCGTCAACGTTGTCTTCACGGGCAACAATCAGGTTTACATATGGCGACTCTTTGTCTTCCACGAACACACCATCACGCTCTGGCGTCAGGTTGATGCTGCTCGCGTACGTGGTGTTGATGATCGCTAGCTGAACATCGTCCAGAGAACGAGGGAGCTGGGCTGCTTCCAGTTCAACAATTCTCAGGTTGCTTGGATTTTCCACGATATCCAATACGGTCGCGGTTAGGCCAATGCCATCTTTCAGTTTTAACAGGCCTTGCTGCTGAAGGAGAAGCAAAGAGCGGCCAAGGTTGGTTGGATCATTCGGTACTGCAATCTGGTCGCCGTCTTTTAGCTCATCGATAGATTCGATTTTGCTTGAGTAACCGGCAATCGGGTAAACAAAAGTGTTACCGGCAACGGCAAACTTGTAGCCACGGTCGGCAATTTGCTGATCAAGGTATGGTTTGTGCTGGAAGGCATTGGCATCGATCGAGCCTTCTTCCAGCGCCGCATTCGGCGATACGTAATCGGTGAAGGTGATCAGCTCAACATCCAGGCCGTATTTTTCCTTGGCTTCTTTTGCTGCTACTTCAGCCACTTGCTCTTCAGCGCCTGCCATCACCCCAATTTTAATTTTGCTGTTATCAACCACTGCGTCCTTCTCGCCACAACCGGTCAGTACCAATGCTGATGCCAGGCCGGCGACGGCGACGAGGTTCTTCAAATTAAAAGCCATGTTATATCTCCTTAAAACTGGGGTTTTCCGTAATACTAGATGGAATATGTGTTATCTGTGTTGTTTGTTATCGGTGCTGTCTGTTACCTGTGATCGAAGCGCTTGACCAGGTGGTCGCCGGCTGACTGGATCAGCTGGACCAGGATAACCAGCATCACCACGGTGATCAGCATGACGGTTCCGTCAAAGCGCTGGTAGCCGTAGCGGATCCCGACGTCACCCAGGCCGCCGCCACCGACGGTCCCGGCCATTGCCGAATAGCTCACCAAGGTAACCAGGGTGATGGTCACCGCGTTGATGATGCCCGGCAGGGCTTCTGGCAGCAGGACCTTGCTGATGATCTGGCGTGGGGTTGCTCCCATCGCCTGCGCCGCTTCCACCAGGCCGGTTGGGACTTCCAGCAGTGCGCCTTCAACTAGGCGGGCAATGAACGGAATGGCTCCCACGGTCAGTGGGACGATAGCGGCAGCGGTACCGATCGAGCTGCCGACCACAAATCGGGTAAACGGGATGATCGCGACCAGCAGGATAATAAATGGGATCGAGCGGCCGATATTGGTCACGATCCCCAGCGCTTTGTTGAGCACTGGGTTGGCCAGCAGGCCGTTGTTTTTGGTCAGGTGCAGGGCAACCCCTACCGGGATCCCGATCAAAAAGCCGATCAGGCCAGAGGCAAAGACCATGACCAGGGTTTGGCCGAGGGCGTCGATCAGCAGATCAACCAAACGTTCGTTCTGGGTCCACCAGGTGGTAATTGAATCAAGCAACATAGCCCAATACCTCTACATTTACTTTGTGATCGCGAAGGAAGTTAATGGCTTGTTCTGCCGCTTGTTCGGTACCGAAGAATTCGGCCAGCATCAGGCCAAACTTGACGCCGCCGGCGTAATCCATGTCTGAGCTCAAGATACTGATGTCAATGTTGAACTCGCGAGCCACCTGGGAGATCAGCGGGGCATCGACCGACGCACCGGTAAATTCAAGACGGATCAGCGGGTAGCTGTTTTCAATGCGGGTTTCAACCATGCGAGCCCGGTAGTCTTCCGGAATGGAAAGATCCAACGTCGAGCGGATGAACTCGCGTGCCAGTTCGGTTTTCGGGTGGGCGAAGATATCACCGACCGGGCCTTTCTCGACCAGTTCACCGTCTCCGATGATCGCCACTTCCGAGCAGATGCTTTTGACCACATCCATCTCATGGGTGATCAGCAAAATAGTCAGGTTGAGCTTGCGGTTGATCTCTTTGAGCAGAGTCAAGATAGACTGGGTCGTTGCCGGGTCAAGGGCGCTGGTGGCTTCGTCACACAGCAGTACTTTGGGATCGGAGGCCAGTGCTCGGGCAATGGCCACACGCTGCTTCTGGCCGCCACTCAAGTTGGATGGGTAGGACTCGCGCTTGTCGGCCAAACCGACCAGCTCAAGCAGCTCATCGACCTTGGCTTTGATGGCGGACTTGCTGGTGCCGGCCAGCTCGAGAGGCAGTGCAACGTTGTCGAATACGGTACGGGATGACAGCAGGTTGAAGTGCTGGAAAATCATGCCGATTTTGCGACGGGCCTGGGTCAGCTCTTGGTTTGATAGCTGGGTCAGGTCGATGCCGTCCACAATGACGTGACCGCTGGTTGGGCGTTCAAGCAGGTTAACACAGCGGATCAGGGTACTTTTACCGGCACCGGAAGAACCAATCACCCCGAAAATGGTGCCTTGCTCAATGGTCAGGTTGATTTCACGCAGAGCGTGGATCGCCTTGGCCCCTTGATAGAAGACTTTATTGACTCTGTTTATTTCTATCATCGTATTTCCCAAATCCTATACCGTGTTGATGACGGGCACGCCCATCAATGGCTGCGACCGGTATATTGTTATGTTGTGTGTTGCATTTGCATTATTTTCTTGATGCGAGAGCTCTGTCTGCCAATTGCATCTATGGCTTTGATGCTATGGGCTAACATAAATGAAGTCAATAGATATTTTTACGTCTGGACGTCTAAATGTCTTTATAGCCATGGTGAGGGTAAGGCTTTTTTGTTTGCTTTGGCGACAGGGCCTTAGAGAAACAGGTGAATCCCATTGCTAGCCGTGCCATAATTTGGGGCATAACGAATACAGCGAGACAGAGGGCTGACGCTTGGCCAAACCAGCAGTTTTTATTGACCGTGATGGCGTGATTAACATCGATCACGGCTACGTGCATACCACCGACGATTTTGAATATGTCGAGGGGGTGTTTGAAGCCTGTAAGAAACTTAAGGCGATGGGGTATATGTTGGTGTTGGTGACCAACCAGGCCGGTATTGCCCGAGGTATGTACACCGAAGATGAGTTCTTGACCCTGACCGAGTGGATGGACTGGAACTTTGTTGATAATGGCGTGGAGTTCGATGGTATTTATTACTGTCCGCACCACCCGACGGAGGGGAAAGGCGATTATCTTCAGGATTGCAACTGCCGCAAACCAAAGCCAGGTATGTTTATCTCAGCCCGTGACTTCCTCAAGATTGATATGGCCAGCTCGGTGATGATCGGTGATAAGGCCGATGACATAAAAGCGGCCGAGGCAGCCGAAGTCGGCACCAAAATCCTGGTGCGTACTGGCAAGCCAGTCACCACCGAAGGTGAACAACTGGCTGACGCCGTACTCGACAGCGTGGCCGATGTGCCAGCTTGGCTGGCAGCACAATAATCCTGCACCTATCCTCTTGTTACCAAGGCCGCATTCGCGGCCTTTGTTTTATTTTTTCATGTCAAAGCTCTACCTCTCTCTGATTGTTAATATAAAGTTAATATGAGCGTGGCGTTTTCGAGCTGGTTTCCTGCCTCGTGTGAATAGATGCCAGTGGGAATGGCGCATCGTGCCTGTTTGACATGGAGCCGTTAAAACATGCTGTCATATTTTCTACGTCGGCTGGTATTGGTCGTCCCGACGTTTCTGGGGATCACTATCCTGATTTTCACCATCACCCGGTTTGTTCCCGGAGGGCCGGTGGAGCGCATGCTGGCCAATATGCAGGCGCAAGGTGATGGTGTGGCTGCCACGGCTTCTGCCGGAGGCAACTCTGCATTGTCTGAAGATCAAATTGCCGAGCTCAATGCCTTCTACGGCCTGGATAAGCCGGTACTGGAAGCTTATACCGAATGGCTTGGTAAGCTGATGGTCTTGGATTTTGGCGAATCAACCCGCTATTACGAGCCGGTTGCCGAGATGATTGCCGAGCGACTACCCATCTCCTTGTTCTATGGCGGCATGACGTTCTTCATCAGCTATTTTATTTCGATACCTCTGGGTTACTACAAGGCTCTCAAACATGGCTCGGTGTTTGATTCGGGCTCCTCGATCCTAATTTTTATCGGCTATGCCTTGCCCGGCTATGTGGTCGGTGTCCTGCTGATCACCTTATTCAGTTATCACCTGGAATGGTTCCCGATGGGCGGCTTCGTCGGTGAGGACTTCGATGACCACGGTAGTTTTTTCGAGCGGGCCAAGGACGTAATGTGGCATGCGGTGCTACCGCTGATCTGCTATTTGATCGGCGATTTCGCCACCCTGACGATGACGATGAAAAATAACCTGATGGAAAACTTGTCATCGGACTATATCCGCACGGCGATAGCCAAAGGGTTGCCGTTTAAAAAAGCGGTTCGCAAGCATGCCCTGCGCAATAGCTTGATCCCTATCGCCAGCCACTTTGGCAATTCGCTGTTGTTTTTCATGACCGGCTCGTTCTTGATTGAGGTGATTTTCAATATCGACGGGATTGGTCTGCTTGGGTACGAGTCGATTATCGAGCGGGATTACCCGGTTGTGATGGGGATCGTGGCGATCAATGCGGCCATGCTGATGCTGGGCAATATTATCTCGGACATCTGTGTGGCGCTGGTCGATCCCAGAGTGAGATTCGGAGCCTGATCATGTTGACGCTAAATCCTCTGACACGGAAAAAGATCAAGCGCTTTAAACAAATCAAGCGGGGTTATTGGTCCTTTCTCTTGTTGTTAGCGTTGCTGCTGTTGTCGTTGTTTGCCGAGTTGCTGATAAACAGCAAAGCGCTGGTGGTGAAATACGACGGGCAATACAGTTTCCCGGTATTGTCGGCGGTGCGTTTGGGGAGCGAGTTTGGCCAAGCCACTACAGGGGAGGCCGATTACCGGCAGCTGCAACAGAGCTTGGCCCAGCAAGGCGGGGACAACTTTGTCATTATGCCATTGGTGCCCTGGAATCCTTATGAGCAGGATTTTTCGGGTGACTTCCCGCCGACGCCACCGAGCCATGTGGACAAGCACTACCTCGGAACGGATGTGATAGGGCGGGATATCCTGGCCCGCTTGGTCTACGGGTTTCGGACCGCCATGGGGTTTGCCCTGATCACCATGGCTGTTTCCTATGCGATAGGGACTGTTGTCGGGTGTGCGATGGGTTATTTTGGTGGCAAATTTGATTTGTTTGTCCAACGCTTCATAGAGGTATGGTCGATGGTGCCTTTTCTCTATGTGATTATGATCTTGGTGTCGATCACCCAGCCGACCTTTGCCTTGTTTGTCGCGATTAACGTGTTGTTTGGCTGGATGGGGATGACCTGGTATATGCGGACCATGACCTACAAGGAGTCGGCCCGGGAGTATGTGATGGCGGCCAAGGCGCTGGGGGCATCGACCTTGCGAATCGTGTTCCACCATATTTTACCCAATACCATGGTTATGATCGTTACCTTGGCGCCTTTTACCATCGCCGCCAATATCACCGCGTTGACAGCCTTGGACTACTTGGGGCTGGGCTTGATGCCGCCGACGCCGAGTTGGGGGGAGCTGCTTCAGCAGGGGAAGTCGAACTTGGACTCACCATGGATTGTGGCTTCGGTGGTCAGTGCGATTGTACTGGTCTTGGTGATGGTGACCTTCATTGGCGAAGCGATCCGGGCTGCCTTTGATCCCAAGCAGTTTACCCGTTATGTCTAGCGACGTTTGCCGATGTGGAAAATAAGGATATTGCAAATGAAAAAGCATTTTAACTGTTCTGCTATCGCGATAATGGTTCTGTCCTGCAATACCGTGTTTGCTGCAGCGTTGCCATCCGGTGTGCAATGGCATTCAAACATGGATGAGCCACTCTTTGCCTCTCCCGAAGCCCAGTTTGGCGGGACGCTAAGAACCTACCTGGCCAGCTTTCCGCAGACTTTGCGCAGTGTCGGTCCGGATTCAAACTCCGGGTTGCGCCACTATTTTATGGATGGGGTCCCCAAGCTGGCAGCCCGTCATCCCAATACTGGCAACTGGATCCCCCAGCTCGCGACCGCATGGGCGTTTGGTGATGACAACCAGACGGTGTATTTCAAGCTAGATCCCAAGGCCCGCTGGTCCGATGGCGAGAAAGTAACCGCCGACGATTACCTGTTCATGCTTAGCTATTACCGCTCCAAGGATATTGTCTCGCCGTGGTACAACGATTTCTTTACTAACAAGATTGAATCTGTTGTTAAGTTTGATGACTACACCATTGCGGTGAGGTCGGCGATAAAAATGACCGATGATGAGCTGATGCTGCAAATCAACTTACCGAGTAATGGCTTGCAGCCCCGGCCTGAGCATTTTTTCAAACCGAAGAAAGACGCTAACAATGACGGCATCGACGATGATTTTGTCCGCCGCTATAACTTCAAGAGTGAGCCGACCACCGGCCCGTACTACATGGATAAGGTTAAGAAAGGCAAAAGCGTGACCTTCAGACATGTCGGCAAGGATTGGTGGGGCTACAGCAACCGCTACTACCGGCATCGCTACAATGTGGAGAAAGTCCGCTTCACGGTGATTCGGGATAACGACATTGCCCGCAAGCATTTCGAAAAAGGCAATCTGGATACTTTCGGTTTGGTTCTGCCTAGCCTGTGGCATGAAAAGGCCAATTCCAAGCCATACCAGAATGGCTACATCCATAAGTTTTGGGGCTACAACCAGGTGGTTCAGGGAGCCGGTGGACTGTGGATCAATACGGCCCAGCCGCTACTTGATGAGCGCAATATTCGCGCCGGAGTCACCTACGCCACCGATTTCGACGGCATGATAGCCAATGTGCTCCGGGGCGATTATGCCCGCAAGCCTCATGGGATGGGGTTTGGCCATGGCGGGTACGATCGCAGTGATAATACGCCGCCGGCCTTCAACCCCCAGTTGGCGGCGGAGTATTTTTCCCAAGCCGGGTTCGACAAGATTGGTGCCGATGGGATCCGGGTCAATAGCGAGGGGCAGCGCCTGAGCTTTGCCATTACCTATGGTTTCCAGCCCCATACTCCACGTATTGCCTATCTAAAGGAGCAGGCCAAACAGGCCGGCCTTGAGTTTACCCTCAACCTGGTCGATGGCTCCTCGGCTTTTAAGTACGTGCTCGAAAAAAAACATGATCTGGCGTTTATCAATATGAGCGGCGGTGAGATCCCCGCTTATTGGGAGTACCTCCACTCGGTCAATGCCAAACCACAGACCAATAACCATACCAATTTCCGTTCAGCAACAATGGACCGATTGATCGACAGCTATGACAGGGAGTTTGACCTCAAAAAGAAACAGGCCATTTCCCATCAGATCCAGAAAATAGTTTCCGACGAGTATCTTATTGTGCCGGGTTACATGGTGCCCTATACCCGTGAAGGCTACTGGCGCTGGATCAAGTATCCGACCCCAGCCATGACCAAGCATACCGAAGTGATGTTTTCGGTCGTTGATTTGGCGACCTTCTGGATTGACCAGCAGGAGAAGGAAGCCACCCTTGCGGCAATGAAAAAGGGCAAGACCTTTGCACCGGTCACTGTGATTGATGATACCTATAAGCTGTAAGGTCGGCTGCGATGAATGATGTCATATTGAGCGTGCGCAATTTGCAGACTGAGTTTGCCACCGATGACGGGGTGGTAAAAGTTCTTCATGGCGTCAGTTTTGACGTCCATAAAGGGCGAACCCTTGGTATCGTCGGAGAGTCGGGATGTGGCAAGAGCGTAACGGCGATGTCGATAATGGGCCTGTTGCCCAAGCCCTATGGCCGGGTAGTCGGCGGGCAGATCCTATACCGAGGGACAGATCTGGTGGCGCTGCCTCCGGAGCAGATGTATGCCATGCGGGGCAACAGGATCTCGATGGTGTTCCAAGATCCGATGACGGCGCTCAACCCCGTCCAGTCGAACGGTCAGCAGATCAACGAAGTACTGCAACTGCACCGCCCAGAATTGAGCAAGAGGGAAAGAGGTCAATATGCTCTTGAAATGCTCAATAAGGTTAAGATCCCTATGCCGGAGAAGCGGCTGTGGGAGTATCCGCACAATTTGTCGGGGGGCATGCGCCAGCGTGTCATGATAGCTATGGCGCTGGCGTGCAAACCAGACATACTTATTTGTGATGAACCAACAACCGCGCTGGATGTGACTGTGCAGGCCTCAATTCTTGAGTTGATTGATGAGCTTCAGCAGCAAACGGGTATGTCGGTACTCTTCATTACCCATGATCTCGGCGTCATCGCTGAAATCTGTGACGATGTCGCGGTGATGTATGGGGGAAAGGTGGTGGAGTACGCCGACATCTTCGATTTGTTTGATACGCCCCAGCACCCTTACACCGAACGTTTGTTGGCTTTGATACCGAAATTGGATGATGAGCCCAAGCAGGCTATCGAGATAAAACCGGTAGATATTGCTTTGTTCCCACCAGAGCACGACGGGTAAGAAAGGGGGGCGGAGTGGTAAAGGAAGGGTGTGTGACTGAATTATTAAGGATTGAAAACCTCAAACAGCACTTTGTTTCCGGCAAGGGAATATTTCGCAAGGGATATACGGTCAAAGCCGTGGATGGGGTATCGCTGGCGGTTCGTCGCGGCGAGACGCTGGGGTTGGTGGGCGAGTCCGGTTGTGGCAAGAGCACGCTAGGCAGAACCATCCTCAAACTCTATGAGCCGACGGCAGGGAAGATCTACTACGAGGGGCGAGATATTACGGCGCTGTCTTCCCGCGAGATGCGGCCGCTGCGCAAAGAGATGCAAATTGTCTTCCAGGATCCGATGGAATCGCTCAACCAGCGCCATACTGTAGGCGTGATATTGGAAGAGCCTTTTATTATCCACCGGATCGGGACGCCGCAGGAGCGTAAGCAGTGGGTGAGGGAACTATTGGTTAAGGTGGGGTTGCCGAAAGAGTCGGTTAATCGGTATCCGCATGAGTTTTCCGGCGGCCAGCGGCAGCGGATCGGTATTGCCAGGGCGATTGCCCTCAAGCCCAAGTTGCTGATTTGTGACGAGTCGGTATCGGCGTTGGATGTATCGGTTCAGGCACAAATCCTCAATTTGCTGTTGCACCTCCAGCAACAGATGAACCTGGCGATTATCTTTATTTCCCATGATCTCTCGGTAGTGAAGCGTATCTCTGATCGGGTGGCGGTGATGTATTACGGTAAAATTGTTGAAATGGGTAAGATTAAGGAGGTTTATGCCAACCCACAGGCGGATTACACCAAGAGATTGTTGGCAGCGGTACCTGTTACCCACCCCAGGGATAGGAAGCGCAAGAGACGGACCAACAACAGCTCCAATGTTGCCTAACCATTGTCAGTTCATTTCCTATATCGTCTAGGTCAGTGCTGTTTTTATTGTGGCTAGCTGATTTTACTAATTTGTCTCAGCGCGCCCTCTCCGGTTTTTAAGCAAAAATGAGCGGCTCGGTACAAAAAACAATCAAACGGCTTGTTTGTGGTATTTTTTGTTGAATTAGGGCTTGTCAGGCTGGCGGAAGTCTCTATAATGCCGCCTCACTGACACGGAGAACGGCAACTTAAGTCGATAACCAATCAGTATTGTTCTTTAACAATTTGACCATGCAATCTGTGTGGGCACTCGTGAAATGATAGTCAACAAAAGAATTATCAATGAAACTGAGTGACCAATACGAAATAGCTTCGGCTATATCGGCACAGTCAATT